>CAZJNL010000083.1:0-7230 GCA_964546515.1 uncultured Oscillatoria sp. | reverse complement strand
TTGTAGCCGCGATAAATCGCGTCGGAACGGTATTGTAGCCGCGATAAATCGCGTCGGAACGGTATTGTAGCCGCGATAAATCGCGTCTCTACAAGAGAGGGACTGCCATACCGGTGCCGGCGGACATGATAAAAAGGGTAACAGAGGCTCCACCGGCACCTGAAAGTGCGTGCAGTCTATTGAGGTGCCCGCGGATTTTTGGGCTTTTGAGGCGATTCAAAAAGCCTGTCGTGCGGGATTCCTGACAATCCAATCCCGATCGGGACGCCAAGCGGGATCGGGCGTGGTGGGGCTGACCCAGCTGCGTGCCGGTGGGAGAGAGGTTCGGCGAGCTGCCGTATATCGTCGTCGCCTAACTCGGGTTAACCCCACCCCCCTACCCCTGCCCCTTATCCCCAAAGGGGGCCCCACCTTCCCCGTTGACGGGGAGGGGGTGTTTTCTGGTTGCCTGCAGCTTGGGAATATCGCTGTCAGAGGCTATGACTGGGGGTGCGAACAGAACCCCAATCCGGGGGGTGGGGTTGCGGGCGGGCGTTTATTGATGTCCACAAGGGCGCATGCCGGTGAGGGCACCCCAGTTGCGGGTGCCCTTCCGGCTTTATGATGGGAATACAGTCACTCGCCCACCCTGTAGGTTTAATTGCGGACTTATGGCCAAAATTCAGTTTTCCAGAGGGATCGATGAGGAAGTGGTGCCGGATGTGCGCCTCACCCGCTCTCGCGATGGCAGCAATGGCACGGCCACGTTCTCTTTTGAGAATCCCAAAGCTCTCAGCCAGGAAAGTACGGAAAACATCACCGGCATGTACATGATTGATGAGGAAGGGGAAATCTCAACGCGGGAGGTTAAGGCCAAATTTATTAATGGCAAGCCGTCGGCACTAGAAGCGATTTACGCGATAAAATCCCGCGAGCAGTGGGACAGGTTTATGCGTTTCATGGAGCGCTACGCTGAAGAACATGGCTTGGGCTTCAAGAAGGCTTGATTGCTTGGCGAAATTAATGGCAAGCTAGGGCGGGCAGTTAAGGGGGCGTATATCCCTGCACTTGAGTTGAGAACCTCACCCCCTAGCCCCCTCTCTGAAACGCGGAGAGGGGGGACAAGAGGGATGTGAAGTTCTTGGTATACGCCCTCCACTTCATTCAATTCAAATTCGCAAGACCGTAAGGTTAGAATAGCTGCTGTTAAGACAATGGTGCAAATTCCTCACCCCGATCCTGAGAAAATGACAGTGAATTGCGCTGTCATTACTGTTAGCGATACGCGCTCCCTTGAAACAGACAAAAGTGGCCGGCTGATTCAGCAGTTACTCGTTGAGGCGGGTCATGGTGTGGGAGCGCACACTATTATTAAGGACGAGCAGGTGGAGATTCAGGCGCTGCTGGGGGAACTGGGCGAGCGGGCTGATTTGGATGTTTTGATTTTTAATGGCGGCACCGGCATTTCCCCGCGAGATACGACTTATGATGCTATTGCGGGGCTGCTGTCAAAGACGCTGCCCGGATTTGGCGAGTTGTTTCGCTGGCTGAGCTATCAGGAAATCGGCACGCGGGCGATGGCGTCGAGAGCGATTGCCGGTGTTTATCGCGCTAAGTTAGTGTTTTCAATTCCCGGTTCGACGGGGGCGGTTAAATTGGCTGTTGAGAAGCTTATTATACCCGAAATTGTTCACTTAGTTGGGCAGATTCGGAAAAGTTATTGAACTTAGGGAGGGTGCCGGTGAAACTCAAACCCCACACCCACTACTTCCGGGGGAGAGGTACTCCCGCCGGCACCTTGTCAGGGTGCGCTGTGGCAATCTGGCGACTTTTAACCGGCACAAACCGAGTTTCTCTTCCAGGCAACTCCCCGCTTCTGGGAACTCAGGTGTGATTTCTGCTGACATGAACGCCTAGAGCGCCGGTCAACAAATCTCAGAAACTGGGTTTCTTTTGGCTTGTCCTCCGACAAATTGGTCAATACCTGCAGAGAAACCCGCTTTCTTAACCTCGATTTTAATATAAGACCTGCGCTCTAGTTTTGAAAAGTGCCGGTGTGGCAATTTCAATACAGTCTCATCCTGTCGCCTGCCTGCTCCAGTTTGCCAACTTTTGCAGAGAATTCACCGGCACCAACCCGACCCAAGTGGCAGCCGTTGCCTTTAGCACAAAATCAGAAATTGCGCAACCCCCCAGAGACAGACGGCGCAAGCAGCACGCCCGCGCCGAAGGCGATCGCTTTGAAGTGATGCCAGACATTAAAAAGATGCGATCGCTTGGCGCGGGCAGCCGGCGCTACCTGAGACAATGAGAATATCACACAGTAAAAGTTTTTTCCTATGCAGAATCGGTCAAATCCGAAAATCATTCGCTCCAACTCATCCTGGTGCAGACAGTATCGCTCTAGCGCCGACAGCTCAAGTAGGCAGCCTCCTTCCCCGGAAGTGGAACCGCTCCTCCGCGCCTTAGAAGAGGAAATCGCCACACTCAAGCTACCCGACTACTACCCCACGCCGCAGCCGGTCATCCAGCGGATGATTGAACTGGCAGGTGTCCGCAGCGGGCAGAAAGTCCTAGAACCCTCTGCCGGTAAAGGTAACATCGCCGACGCCCTGAGCGAAATCTGTGGCATCTACCTGGAGGTGATCGAGTCCCAACCCCCCCTGCGGGAAATTCTAGCACTCAAAGGCTACAATATCGTCGGGAACGACTTTCTGCAACACCAAACTCGCTACGACCGCATTGTGATGAATCCCCCCTTTTCTGGCGGGTTCGACAGCGTTCACATCCGCCACGCCTACGAGTGCTTGCGCCCGAACGGGCGGCTGGTGTCCGTTTTGTGCCACTGCCGGTTCTTCCGCGATGACCACAAGTGCGATTCCTTCCGCAACTGGCTGTTGAAAGTTGGCGCTCGAGTTGAGAAGCTTCCCAGCACAGCCTTTTTCCAAGGCGAGCGCCCGACTTATGTGCCCACTTGCTTGGTGGTGGTGAGCAAACCTCGCCGGTGAGTCAGGAGTAGGGGAAATTGCCCCACCTCAGCAGGCTGTGCTGAGCTTGCTAAGAATAAGGTTTCCTCTGGTGGGGCGCTGGAATTTTGTCGCGAACTTTCCGGAGGTCGAATCTCAAAGCGCGAATACTCGGAATAGATGCACCCTGATTGATACCCTCTGGCAGCAATGCCAGAGGCTTTTTTTCGGATTTCACAGCGAGTTGCGGCGCTTTGACTAGGTGCCTTATTAAGGCCATATCCATCTAATTTTTGGATTTGAAAATCAGTGTTAAAATCTGAAAGCTTGCCAAATTATTAATGACTAGCAAATCGAATAGTTTAAATACCAACAAGTAGGACGGCCTAATTTAGCAGGAGATTGCCGATATCAGAAACCAGGTTTCTTTGAAAATGGTTTCGTTCCTTTTATTTGTGTTTTATTGCTTATAAAATCGAGGCAACTGGCCTGAATCTGCCCGAGAGTGACTCGCCGCATAAATAGAACATTTAAAATTCCAAAAAGAAGGAGGACGGCTAAATAATAACATGGCCGCTCCCAGAAACCAGGTTTATTAAAGAAACCTGGTTTCGTTCCTTTTATTTGTGTTCTCCTCCTTATAAAAGCGATGCAAACGGCCTGAATCTGCCCGACAGGTTCCTGGCAAAATGGCAACATGCGGGCCTGTTTTTAAGCCAAAATTAGAAAGCAAAACCTCTCCCCGAATATCGCACGCCAGAAAGCCGTTTGCTGCCTCTCTCTCGTGCAGCCGGCTGTGGGAAACCAAGCCGCGCTAAGGCTGCGAAAATAGCAGCGTCAATAGCAGCGCTACGCTTCGGCGAGAAGGTGCTAACCCCATCTGTATCGAGGGAACGCCATGTACAGCACCAGTCGAGTTGGAGACGGATAATGAATAACAGCAAACCGACAGTGAGCAACAGCCCGGTGAACCACTCAGGAGAAGCGAATTCGGAAGGAACCAAAGCCGATGTGTGGGTGAGGCTGAACAGGTTAGAAACGCAGCTGTACCAGCAGCAGCAGCACGCAGACCGCCGCTACGCGAAGGTGAAGAGGGAACTCCACAGCCTACAGCTACAGCTGTCCTCTGTGGCCCTAGCGACCGGGGAGGCTGTTAAGAACGCCACCAGAAAATACCCGCACGATTTGTGGCTGCTGGGCAGCATCACGCTCAACATTATCCTGCTTCTCACTTTGCTCGTCCTGATAAGCAAAGTCCGCTAGACGAGATTAGCTAAACCGGCAGGTTGACCGCCAAAAGTCTGTGACAGTGTAGCCCAGTTCGCCCAGCATGCGCCGCAGCAGGGGCAAGCTGAGGCCAATGACGTTGCTGTGGCAGCCTTCCAGTTTTTCCACGAATAGCCCCCCTCGCCCTTCCAGGGCAAAGCAACCGGCGCACAAGAGTGGCTCGCCGGTGGCGACGTAAGCTTCAATTTCCAGATCGCTGAGGGCAGCGAAGTAAACCCGCGTCATCTGGCACCGCACTATAATTTTATCCCGGTCTGGATCGATTAAGGCGTGGCCGGTATAAAGTTCCCCAACAGCCCCGCGCATTCGCTTCCACCGGGCAATCGCCTCCGCTGCGTCAGCCGGTTTGCCATGAATTTCGCCGCTCACCAGCAAAACGGAATCGCATCCGGCAATTAGCCAAGAGTCGGGTGCCCCTGCCACCGGCATTGGCGTTAAAGCGGCGGGCGGCTTCTCTCCATTCTTCAACCGGCTGGCTATGTTCTGGGCTTTCAGCTGGGCTAGGGTTTGCACTAATTCTGCGGGGTTGGCACTCCCGACTTCCGACTCATCAATGTGACTGGGCCAAACAATCGGTTCGATGCCGGCACTCTGCAGCAATTTTCGACGTGCCGGTGAGGCGGAGGCGAGTAAAAACTTTGGCGGTTCCATAGGCGTGGGGAGTAGCAAAGTTTGGAGTGGGGCTGCGTTCCACAGGAACGCACCCTACTATTAATAGACAGAGAACGAATTAACGACTTTCTCAAACAGCTGCTCCATTTTGGGCCAGCGCTGTTCGGTGGTGGAGATGTTGAAGGTGAAGAGTTTGCCCCGGCTGACGGCCACGCTGGCCAGATTGTGCCGTTTCTGATTTGGCAGTTTTACCTCATATTCCAGCTTGTAGTAAGTCTTGTCGCCGAGGGAGCGCTCCTCAGCGCTGACTAATTCGGCTTCGCGTCCCGATCCCGGTGGTGCGATCGCGTTCTTGGACAGCTTGTACCCCACCTCGCTCGGGGTTCCCAACTCAGCCAGGGTTTTGCTGTCCGGCACCGAACTGATGACGACGCTGACGTTCTCGGTTTGCTGAATCAAATCGTGGAATACCACATCTGGCCCATTGCTCACTTTCACCTGCTGCCAGCCGTTGGGATACAGGAACTGATAGCCATCTGTGCTGTCGATATAGCTGTTCAGACCGGCGGTGGGTGAAACGCAGCCGGCAACCGCCAGCGTCACCACCACTAGAAGTATTGTCGCAATTCGTTTGAGCATCTGAGCTGTTCCCTTTGTGCAGTGCCTTTCCTTGGGGAGAGCGTTTGTCTGGGTTCTCCCAGTCTCTCCCTACTGGGTAATTGTCTCATCTGCTGCCCCCACTGCAAAACTCCCGCCGGTCTGGCCAGGGGCTGTATATTATTGGAAATTAACAACTAGCAATTTGCCGGCGTGAGTCCGGGCGATAATTAAAGCGATTAACCGGATATCAGATAATAGATAAAATTTTGTGTGGAATCTTAAACAGCGGCCCGGGTTAAATTTTGTGGCGTTTCAGAGCCTTGAGAATTACTCGTTCCCAGGTAGAACCTGGGAACGCAACCATCAGAGGCAGAGCCTCTTTTCGCCTGGAGACGGGATTACTCGTTCCCAGGTAGAACCTGGGAACGCAACCATCAGAGGCAGAGCCTCTTTTCGCCTGGAGACGGGATTGACGAACAGGGCACTAGACTCCTAGCATCGCCACAAGAGCGATTGTCGCAGCGCTCACCAGAGCCAGGAGAGATCCCATTGAGAGTGACTGCACCCGAGGATTAGAAGTTTTTAATAATTTCATCTGTTATTGTTCCTTTTTCTTGCAGAAATTCTCACGAGCATAACAGAAGCTTGAAGAAGGAAACGAAATATGAAGAAAACTTAAATAAACGTAAACTACCTTAAAGTAAGCGCTTCGGCCCCCGGTGCTGGAACCGGGCTGGCGGGAAACAGCGTTAGATAATTTACGGGAATATTGTTATCTTTTGATTGCGGGCGGAATCGCTGTATAGATGCGATACCCGCGCCCCCAGACGGGCGACTAAATAATAACAGTGCAGCCGGATTGTAGATTGGCAGCAGGGTGCGGGACGAGCGCACCCCACTCGGGGTGAAAATAGCGGAGCCTACTTGGTCAAGCCATGTTCCAGAGCGTAGCGCACTAACTCGGTGCGGCTGTTGGTGCCGGTTTTGCTGAACAGGCGGCTGACGTACTTTTCCACATTGCGGACACTGGTTTCCAGTTTGCGGGCAATTTCTTTGTTCATCAGCCCTTGCGCCACCAAGTCCAAAACGCTCTGCTCTCTGGGAGTCAGGTCTATTTTGAGCGGTGACGGTGTTTGGGCGATGGAAGCGCGACCGGTTAACAGAGACTTAATCTCAGCAATCTGACTGGCCAGATCCGCGATATCCGGCGTCTCGCCATCCCCACCAAGAGCCTTGGAGGCTTCTCGACGCTCCAGCAAATTTTGGACAATCGCCACTAACTCATCAGGGTCGAACGGCTTGGAAAGATAGGCATCGCAACCTGCTTGATAGCCCTGGATGCGGTCTGTAGTCATGCCCCTAGCGGTTAAAAACACCACCGGCAGCGCCTTAAATCGGGGGTCGTCCCGCAGCCGCTTCAGGAACTGATAGCCATCCACTTGGGGCATCATAACATCAGTAATCACCAAGTCGGGCAACTTCTGCTGCACCAGTTCCCAGCCCTGATTGGCGTTACTGGCGACGTCAACCTTAAACCCGCTGTCTTCCAGATACGCTTGTACGGCTTCGCGCAAACCGGGCTCATCATCCACCAGTAACAGTTGTGCTGACGCTGACGCGCCCTTGTCATCATCTTCTTTTTGTTTAGCAACACTCATTGATGTCCCTTTGCCGCTAGTTTCTTCGATCGTAACAATCATCAGGGATGGTGGCGGCGGTCGGATGCAAGGGACCGCAAGGGATCGCCCGGTCGTTGCGTTGCACAATGTGGGGATGGGGCAGTCTC
>CAZJNL010000082.1:0-10393 GCA_964546515.1 uncultured Oscillatoria sp. | reverse complement strand
AAACGGCACAGCTGAGAATCTCAATAAACCCGCCCCCACCACACCAACCAAACCTGCCACCCCGCCGGTGCGGTTCGATTTCCCTGTAGCCAATCAGCCCTTAGTAGGCGTTATCAGCACAGGTTTCAGCGCGAACAATCCCGACCTTGACTATTCGCGGATTGCCTTGGGACAAGACCGAGTTGCCGGTGATGCCAATCCTTTGATGCTACCAGCTGAAGGCAGCGCCCCCGGCACCCATGTTTTAGGCATTATTGGCGCAACTCAAGGCAATAACAAAGGCATTAATGGCATTAACGATGATGCGCCGCTGTGGGCCGGTCGCGCTCCCGCTACTTCTGATAAATGGGCAGAATCTCTCAAAGAGTTTGTCGATGTCGCCAAGCAATCCGCCCAACCCAACGCTATTGTTAATATCAACTTGAACCTTACCGAACCCACTCCCCAAGGTCATGTGGTCGTTTCTGGGCAACTGGAAGGTGGCCGGTTTAGTGGCGATTTGGGCCGCTAAAAGGCAGGCGCAGGACAATATCAGGGCGTCAAGACATTTGATATGCGCCCTGGGGATAAGTTTGCGGTGATGCTCGTTCCTAATGGTAGCGTGCGGGATGTGGCGCAGCCGTCCTCATCGGCATCCCCAACAGCGCCGGGGTCCCCGATATTTTCCATTCCCCAGGCGAATCCTAATGCCAAGGAACAAATTGCCGATTTGGTGGGCAACGGTCAAACTTTTGGCATGCAAAACGCCACCGGCAATCGCTCAGGCGGGAATTACAATGATATCATTTTCCGGGTGGATGGCGCAACCGGCAAAGCGTCGGTAATTCCCACAAATGTCATTGGCGGGAATAGCTGGCGCGAGTCCGAAGTTTGGCACCAAATCACCGACCGCGCTCTCTCGGAAAATCAAACTCCTGCAGTCGCGCCGGTAGCTAATTTCGCCCTGACTCCAGAGCAACCCTCCCGCACTATTGACCTCTCTCAAGTCTTTTCAGATCCAGAGAAAGGCCAATTGCGCTATGAAATCGTCGCCGGCAACAGTGATTCCCTGTCGGTGAGTTTGCAGGAGAATCGCCTCAACCTCACAGCTTTGCCATCCGCCTGCTTGACAGAAGTCGCAATCCGCGCTACTGATGCCGCCGGCAATTCCGTCACTCACACCTTTTCTGTTACTTCCAGCAATCTCAACCGGCAGTCGGTTGCTTCTATAAATAGTGCTCTTGCCGGTTTGCAGGCGGCGCTCAATCAAGCCCCAGAGGATTTCATCGCTGGGCTGGAAAGTCCCGAAGGGGAAGAAGCCCTGGCTCAACTTGCCGGCACGCTGGAAGAAAATCCCGAACTGATTCAATTATTAGCCCGCCCCGAATCCCTTTCCCAAATGGGACTGAGCGACACCGGCATTGCTACCTTGCAGCAACTGCTGCAAAGTCAAGAGTTAGCGGAAGAAATGGGCCTTCCTCTTGTAGAGAGGTGATTTATCGCGTCTCCATCTTCCGAGTCGCCTCTTGTAGAGAGGCGATTTATCGCGTCTCCATCTCCCCGGTTCGTGACTTTAGGAGAAGCTTTGAGCCAGCCCGACTCCACTTTCTTCGATGGCTTCCTGCTGAATGCTGATGAAGCGGCGGACTTGCTACCGGCAGATGCCCAGCAGCCTAAAGTTGGCTTCCTGGATTTCAGTGGCAAACACGGGTAAAATGTAGCACAAATTTTTGCATCTGTCAACCCTCTGGCGAGTTACGATACATTACAAGTTGCCGGGGGGAATTGTGCGCAGCAGCTCGTGCGGTTTGTGGATAAAGTGCGGGCTGCCGGTGAGAGCCACGCCATTGCTAACCTCAGCTTTGATTTGTCCCAGATGGATGATATTGGGGACACTACGCGCTATGAACTGATCCCGGCAGAACAGCAAGCCATTCAGTACGCCCGCGATAATAATGTGTTGCTGGTTGTTGCAGCCGGCAACACCGGCAACCAGATGTCCGCCTTGGGGGCTGCGGCGCAGAAATTTGACAATATTATCACAGTTGGAGCCGTCAATCAATCGGAACAGCGAGCCGATTATTCTGGGTATGGAGATGGGCTGTCCATTATGGCTGCCGGTGGCGCGTGGCAAGATGAGCCAAATGCCTTTGTAGGTACGTCCAAGGGGACACCTTATGTGACAGCAGCCGCGTCCTTAGTTTGGGCGGCAAATCCGGGATTGAGCTACCAGCAAGTCAAGCAATTGCTGCTAGAAACAGCAGCGGATTTGAACCAGGGTGGGACCCCCAAACCGGCGCTGGGTTGCTCGATGTTAAGGAAGCGATTAGCCGCGCCTTTTTGGTGGAACCAGAAATTTCGCCGTCAAGCGATGGAGACGCGGAAGACGCGATAAATCGCGTCTCTACAAGATTCAGTGGGGAAGGGCGCGTGAGGGTTTTAGCGCGACCGGGGGCGGATGCGCTGCGTCTGCAAGCGGAAAAGGATTTGCTGGCGATGCACGAGCCGGTGCAGGAGCAAAAGCTGGAAACGCTGAATCTGCAAATTTCTCAGGCGCAATCTGAACTGCAGACGCTCTCTAATGAAAAGCTGCCGGCGCAAGAGCAATTAGCCGGTGCGGCGGAACAGCGTTTGCAAAAAACTCAGTCTGAGGTGCGAGCGATTCAGGAAGAACGGGCGGCGAAAGCCGGTGATTTGCAAAACTTCCTGGAAACGGCTGGTTTCCTGTTGCCCTATCGGGAGCGACTGGCTGTTGTCCAGAAAAATATTGACCGGCTGGAAGATGAGTGGTTGCAGGTGCAGTTCACGATGCAGGAACTTGTCTCGCAACTGGCACAAACGCCGAGCGCTACTCTTGTAGAGACGCGATTAATCGCGTCTCTACAGCTGGAGACTCTGGAGCAAGAGTTGGCGGGGGCCAATTTGCAGAAGGATCAGCTGGCGCTCGCGGTGGCGGATTCTCCGGAACGGTTGGCTATTTCTGCTTTGATTAAGGAGTTGGAAGGGGCAACCAAAGGGGGCACAGGCGGGACGCCTGTGCTACAAGAGGCGCAGCATTATATCAATTTCTTGCGCGGTATTGAGGGGAGTGGGGCGAATTTCCTGCAAGGGTTTGACAATTTGAGCGAACGCCTTGCCGGTGCGAAGACTGAGCAAGCTCAAACTGAGGCTGCCTTATACGCACTTAAGGATGAATATGTCAAGTTGGGTCTGGAAAAAGCTGACCTGGAAGACATTCAAATTCCGGCGAAAGAAAAGGCCATTGCGGCTAAAGAGGGGGAAATCACCGGCACTCAAGGGGCAATTGCCGAAACTCAAACCTCTCTGGCGGCGCTTCAGCAGGAGTTGCCATCTGTTGTAGAGATGCAATCCATCGCCTCTCAATCCGTGGCGCAGCTGGAGCAGGCGCTCGCGGCGACTCAATCCCAGCTTGCCGGTATCCAGAATCAGATTGCCGGCACCCAATCCCAGATTCAGCAACAGCAGGCGGTGCTGCAAGGCTATCAGAATCAAATCGCCAACGCTAATGCAGCTGTAAACTGGTGGGAACAGCAACGGCAACAGCATCAAGCAAATGCGAATTGGTGGAGTGGCCAGATTTCCACTTGGGGAATTACTGGTTATGACTGGAAGGGAAGACCTCAATATGGCTGAGTTTACAACCCGCAGGCGGAAGCCAACCGCAATGCTGAGCAAGCTGCAGCTAATAATGCAGCTTGGCAACGAGATTTAGCCAACCAGCAAGCGCAACAGCTGAGTGCTAGCTTACAGCCTCAAATTACGGCAACTCAGCAGCAAATCGCCACTTTACAGCAACAGCTGCAGTCTCTCACCCAGCAGCAGCAGGCATTGCAGAACCAGGTGAGTGCAGAAACGCAAGATGTCGCGTCTGCGCGACAGCAGCTGCAAGCTCTTACCCAGCAAGTTAACAGCCTGCAATCCCAAATTCAGCAGCAGCAGCAGAATTTAGATGGGTTGAACGCTCAGCTGCAAGCGCAGCAGCAGCAACGGGATACTTTGAACAGCGAATTGGCGAATCTGAAGGAACAGGTGCCGGTTCTGGAGCAACAGCTGATTGACAAGTACCGGCAAATCGAACTCACGGACAAATACTTGTCGCAAGTTGAGGGTGAGATCAACCGGCTCGACAGTCGTTTGGATTTGCTCAACCGTGCCGGTATTCTGGAACAGCAGTATCAGGATAATTGGCAGCAATAGCAGAGTGCGGCGCAAGAGCAAGCGGCGGCGACACAAGCTTTATTGGCCACTCGTGAAGCCGGCGCACCGGCTCGCCAGCAACTGGAATCCCTGCAATCCCAGCTGAGTCAGGCTCAGGCGAATCTGGATAAAGCCAACACCCTCCAGCAATCCATTGCTGACACCCAGCAAGCTCTCAATTTCACCCAACTGCAGCTGGGAAATCAGCGTTTGCAGTTACAAAGCTTAATCGACCGCGATCAGCCTTTAACAGCGGCGGAGCGGTATTATTTGAGCGAGGCTGAGCAGCACCGGCAAAAGATGTGGTACTGGAATGGCAGTTCCTACGTTTATAATGCCGGTGAAGCGGCGGCGTATCGCAGTTATTTGCAACAAGCTTCCTTGATCGCGGATCAGCGCAATCAATTGTCGTCGCAGCGCGACCAGACTGAGAAGAGAATCAGCGAACTGCACCAGCAGGCTGCTGATCAACAGGCGGAGATTGCCACCCTGGAAGCCGAGTTAAAGGATTTGGGAGGTATTGCGCAATTGCAGGCGCATATTGCCGACTTGCAAGCGAATATCACGAGTGTGGAGGAAGGCTTAAAACCGTTACAGGACGTGGAAACCGAGCAAACTCAGGCCATGCAAGCCGCCACAGCCAAGGCGCAGAATTCAGCGACTGGGGCAGCCCAGACGGCTTAGCTGCAGGCGGAAGCGCTGCGACAGCTGATTGGTTTTGGGATGCTGGCGTCTGAGTCGGATGTGGATTTCTTCGCAACAGAAGTGGAGCCAAAAGTCAACAGCTATCTGGAAAAATTGCAGCAGCGGGTTGACAGTCTTGCCCAGACGCGCTCCATCGCGTCGGCGCAACAGGCGAGTTGGGAGCAGCAACTCGCCAACACCACAGATCCAGTCAGCAAACAAGCGCTGACGAATCTGATTAATCAGTCGAAAGCGAAGGTGGACAGTCTGGAAGCGTTGAAGGATGTAGAGACAGAACATCTGGCGTCTCTGCAGGATTTGCTCAATCAAGCTCGCGCCTCCCTGACTCCCTTGCGCCAGAAGCAAGAATTGGAAATCCGCCAGAAGCTGGAGAGCAATGAAGGGCGTCTGCAAGCTTTGGAATCTCTGCTGAATTCGCAGAATGCTGCTGAAGCGGCGCAAAACACCGGCACAGTCTTGGCGCACGCCCAGCTAGCCGACCAAATCCGCCAAGATTTGACGGATAATGTGAGCAGCTGGACTGAGCAACTGCTGGAAGGGCACCAGATGACCAAGGATTTGGGCGACCGGCAGCAAAATCTGTCTCAGTCGGTTGATGAGCTGATTGCGTACATTGAGGGGAATTTTGCTGACCCGCACGGGGACTATCACAGCAGTGAAGCGGATTTGCGGGATGGGATTACCACCCTGGGCGTTTTGGAAAATCGCGCCGATGACTTGGACACTACTTTCACCTCTACTGAGGATGCCATCTCGCACAGGATGCCGCACTTTGGGAGGAAATTGCGCCGATTGCGATTCGTTATGGGGTTGAGTCGCAAGAATTGAAAGATTATCTCCAAACGCCGGGAGATGAGAAAACCCGCCGAGCAGCATTTTTAGCAAAATATCCCGATAACGGTACTGCCATTGGTTTGCTGCAAGCAGCAACTTTAGAAGGACGCAATCCCCAGTGGCAAATATCCCAACAGTTAAATACATCACAAGCTGATGTATTGCTGAATGCCGAAGCCGTAGAAGGGCGCAACCCTCTGCAAGCGCTATTTGATAAAGCCAAAGCAGAACAAGCATCCCATGAAGCGCAAGGTTCCGCACTTTTAGCTCAAGCGGCTTGGTACGAGCAACAAGCAGCTTATCACTGGGCTGTGAGTCGCAAAAATGGCCCGTATTGGTACGAACAGCGTTGGGTGAAGGACGGTAAAAAACGGGGACATTGGGAGACTGTCACCCATGTTGATTACGACTGGATTGCTTGGCAACAATACTCCCAAATATTCCCGCAACTGCGGGCGCAGGGATACGCCCATCTCGTCGAAGCGGATAAATGGCGCAAGGAAAAAGACCGGCTGGAACCGCTGAAGAATCAGTGGATTGAGGCGAATGATGCGGCGAATGAAGCCGCACCGGCTGTCCGAGAAGCCCGGAATTTCTTCGCCCAGCTGGAAGCAGCACGGGCGGACATTCCCCAAGCTCAGACGCAGTTGGAATCCTTGGAAACGCTTTTGCCAACCCTGAAGCAACAGTTGGAGCGAGCTGAGGCGGAAGCGCAGGCGCAAAATGCCAAGGTGCAGCAGGAGTGGGCGGACTATGACGCGGATGCGGAAGATTCCCGGCAAGCGATTGAGGATGTCCTGCAGCGTCGCGGCGAGCTGAACCGGCAAGCCATCGAAACCCAGCAGCAGCTTGCTGAGACGGAACAATGGGTGGAGCGCCAGACTGTGGCGCTGGATGCGGAGGCGCGACAGGTGGCGTCGAAGCAAGAGAACCTGCAACAGTACCGCAATGAGCTCGCCGCTGAAATCCCAGCAGCAACCGGCGGTGAGTTAGCGGAATTGCAAGCCAAGTTGGCCCAAATCGACCAATCCTTGCAGCTGGCGAGCAACAAAGCAGCGGTGCTGACAGCCCAGCAGGCGGCGCTCACCCAGAAGCGCACGCTGCTGACGGCGCAAAATGAGGTGATTCTTGCCGAACAGCGGCTGTTGGACGCCTACATCAGCACCCCCGGCGACACCGGCAACCTGCAACAGCAGTTACAGGACGCTCGCGCCGCCCTGGCGGAAGCCCAGCGCCTAGCGGAGCAAGCGGAAGCGGCCAGCAAAGCGCTCACCGCACCGCTGCAGCAGTTGCAAGCGGACTTGCTGGCGCAGAATGACGAGCACCTCAAGCAAGCGAAGGAGCACCAGGCGATTCTGAAAGCGCTGCTGGAGGCGACGCAGCTGAATGCCAACTACACGCTGCAAGCAGCACAAAAGCAGCAAGAAGTCAATACCCAGGAGTTCAAAATTTTGCAGCGATTGCAGACAGCTGCGGATGCCGGCTATCAAGAGGCGAAGGCGCTGCTGGATGTGGCCCAGCACAACGACATGGCCACGGCGGCTGAGATTTACTACCGGGATTACAGCGACTTGGCGAGCGATAAGGGCAACAAATGCACTCCTGGTTTGGCTCGTCCGGAAGACCGGCTTTTGGCGGATCAGTATTACCGGCAAATGCTGGAACAGCGGGAGTTGCAGCGCCGCGCTCAAGCGCAAGCGGATGGGTTCCGGCGGGTGAAGGAAACGGCGCAGGCGCAGATGCAGGTGTTGCAACAGCAACAGGAAAGTGCCGCGCAGCAGTTGAGTGAGATTAATGCCAAGGTGGCGGAAACTCAGGCGGAACGGGAGGCGAAGGAGCAGGAGCTGGCCATTGCGCAGGCGCGGCTGGATGGGATTTCCCGGATTCGGGAGCAGACGGAGCAGACGTTTAACCAGCTGGTGGTACTCGAACAGCTGAATCTGGCGCAGGCGCAGCTGGAGCAAGAGATTGCCCAGAATCGGCAAGGGGATATTGATGAGGCGGTGCGGAACCGGCAAGAGCGCGACCGGCTGTAGTTGGAGCGCCGGCGTTTGGAAACGCAAGCGCGGATTGAGCAGTTGCGGCAATTGCAAGTGGAGGACAGTCTGCGCCAATCGTTGAATCAGGCGCGGGGACAGCTGGGGCTGGAAACGCTGGAGGGGACTGAGGAGCCGGTGCAGTTGCAATCCCAGCTGGCGAGTCTGCTGGAGAGTTTGAAGGATTTGGAATCGGAGCAACCGGACTTGCCGGCGGATGTCAAGGCGCTTTTGGCAGAAGCGCGGGGGGACATCTATCTTGCGCTGCAAGGGAAAGTACAAGAGGTAAGTAAAGACAATCTTTTCTCCGCTTTGAGTGCCTTAATGCTACAGGGCAATCAGTACAAAGCAGAGATTGAGCAAATCGCACAAGAAGAGCAGCAAGACTCAGAACTGTTGCAAAAAGCTGATACAGAGTTGCAACAGGCAAGCCAAGATTTTCTTGAGGGACTTGACACAGCAAAACTCTTGCAAGAAGAGCGAGAAATCCTTACGCCATTGGCAATGGAAGCGCTCACCAAATTGGCCTATGCCAACCAAGCAGTAGAGATTTCTAAAGAACTGGCCCAAGCCGCAAAAGGCTTTCTTCAGGAAATCCTTGATTACCGGAAAAAGCAACGAGAAGCTCGGAAAAAATATTTTTTTGCCAAGCTCATCAATATTATCTCAACCGTGGTAGGTGTACTAAGTTTTATTATTGCTCCATTCGCACCATTAGTGGCCCTTGGCTTAAATCTGGTTAAGGGTATAGTTGGAACGGTTTGGGCAGCTATCAATGGAGATTGGCTGGGGGCTATTTTCCAAGGAGTGATGACAGCAGCCAGCTTTATCAGTGGTGGTTTAGGACAAATCATCAAGAATGCAGGTAACTGCATCTGTGTCTTTGGTACTTCGATCGCCAAGTCAACCTTAGAAAACATCAAAAAAGGCTGTTCTAAAAAATCTAGCTTCTGGAGCCTATCAAGGGGCAAAATCCATCATGTCTGGAGATGGAATTCTACTTGCAGATTATCGGTGCTTTAGCTGGGGCTGCTACTAATGGTTTAGGCGATATCCTGAAAAGCCTGCCCGGAGGCGACCTCATCTTCAAAGTTGTTGATAGCCTTAAGACGACCCCTGTTACCATCCTCAACGCTATCAGGACAATCAAGAGTGGAGATTCTTTCAATGGAATCACTCAGATTCTAGGAGAAGTATTCAAACTCGGTCACAATTTCACCACAACCGATTGGCGATGGAACAGAGGATGAAACGTTTCTGTCGGTTTGGGGTATTAGGAAATGTCAACCGCTCCTACCGTCTACAACCAATTTATAAAAGACGGAAGCTTGAATGGTTGGCTTACAGAAATCGCTGATATTGCTGGAACCTGGAAAGGAACTATTATAGATTTCCTCAACAGCAATTCCGCCTGAATGGGTCAAAAAAGTCATGGATAATACTTTGCAAGTTTTGTCGGAAGCGCCCCAAAAAAATCAGTTCAGGTATCGCACAAAGAACATGATTGGGTGAATGGAGTGGGAGATATCTTAGAGGCTGCTTTGGATTCTGCAAAAACTTTTGCGGATGGAACCAAAGCTGAACCGATTGCCAATGCTTTGCAAAATGCAGGTTATACAGGAGTTGCGGTCGCCCAGATCATCCAAGGTGCAACTCAGGGACTAAAGGGATTGAAGAATGGTTGGCAAGATGCTATAGATACCCTCAAAAAAGGTTGGGGCGATGATTGGGAAGATTTAAAGTTGAAGGATCGTTTTCAGCAAATATTCAAAAAGCTGGATCTCGAACCCAAGGATCTTTTGAGTCCTAAAAAGGCTTTTGAGGCACTGAAAAATTGGGCGACAACTGTAAATACTGAATTGAAGGACATCATCTCTGCTTTTGACTTTAACTCCCTGGATTCAAAAGTCACCCACTCCGCAGTTAGTAGTAACTCCGTAAATCAGAATAGGGGAACTGAAATCCTGATTATATTGAATCCCAGGTTCTTTTCTTCTCCGATATTTCTGCCAATTTACCACTGACATTTTTCTCAAACACAAGCGTTCGCCACCCCTTCTCTTTCTCCAATTAACCCAGAAAACGCTCGCTATTAAACACCCCAAACCTCATCAAAAACTCAGAGTCATTATGTCCCCTCAAAACATCCTGCAACAAATCAAAAAACTCCCACTCCCTTTTCCAAGCGAGTCTCGACCGCCACCGGCACGCACGGTACGGATGGCGAAAATTTCAACTGAAACCTTTGCCATCCCCAACCAACTCTCCGAACAGATAAATTGGTGGCGCATCAGCCCATACCTGGGGATTATTCCTCATGCCGATTAATCCAACAAAGTCAACCTTTTCAACCTCAACAACTCAATCTGGAGACAAAACATGAAAAATAAATCTTCCTGGCTCACCGGCATAGGATTGCTAACCTCTCTTGGGGTCGGCTTTTTGCCGGCTGGAAAAGTTTTAGCACAGCAAGTGGCGTGCAATCAGTACGGTCAGTGTTTCTACATGCAAGTAGTTTGTAACCAGTACCGTCAGTGCTTTCAAAGGATGATCCCTAGTTCGCAGAAATTCCCCTTCTTCCCCTTATTCGCCTCAGAATAATATCCAGCAACCGATGTATA
>CAZJNL010000081.1:0-10411 GCA_964546515.1 uncultured Oscillatoria sp. | reverse complement strand
AGTATTTTGGGCAGATCCTCGCTCAGGAAGGCTAAATCTATGTCCTCGGCGTGTTCCTGAATCACGTCAGAAGGGTTGGAATGCTCGTGCTGATAGAGGCGGAGGTGTTCCAGCAACTTGCGAGTGTAGGCATCTGTATGAGTGATATTTCCGTAGATGAAGTTGACGGGGTTGTTGATTTCATGGGCTATCCCCGCTACTAACTGCCCGAGACTCGACATCTTTTCACTTTGAATCAGCTGCACCTGGGTTTCCTGCAGTTTCTTCAGAGTTTGACTCAGCTTTTCTGCTTGCTCGGTGCGTTCCTTTACAAGTTTTTCCACTCGGCTAGTGTGGCGCAGCGAAATCAACAGGTAAGCGGCTAGAAAGCCGGTCAGGAGTAACCCGATTACCAGTGTGGAACCCGCTCTCCAGTAAATTTGCAGACCTGTAAACGCTGGCGTTGGCACAGTCAAAAGTGACCACTGCCGGTCTGCAACCTTGAAGGTATGCGTGCAAGCTGTTCGATTTTGGCAGAGCCGCCCGCTAGCGGCAAAATCTGCATGCTTCTTTTGCTTTGGGTCGTCTATTACCTGTTGCGTGCTAGAATCGTAAAAAACCAAAAAGCGATTGCCAGCTGCAGCCGATTCATCGTAAAGATAAAAGTCAATGCTCCCTGTTTTCAGTCCTTGCAGAGAGTATTTCATCACATCTGTAAGTGCGAAAACGCTGAAGGCATGCCCCTGAAACGACTGGCGGCGGGCTGTCAGGGTGTCCTTTGGGCTGCCTTTGCGGTAAATTGGCCTGTACAGTAGAAAGGCCGCTTCACCAGAAGCCACAATCACCCGTTCGGTCGCCACCATTTCTCCCGTGTCCCGCGCTTTCTCCAGTGCTGCTTTGCGCTCCGGTTCCACGGTGACATCGTAACCCAATATCATCTTCCGCTTCTCCAGCGGCTCGATGTAGGTAATTGCAAAATATTCCGGGCGCTCTCTGGCCGGGACCAACTTTCCTTTCGGACTTCGTTCGAGGATGCTAAAATTAGGAAACCCCTCTCGCTTAATGCTTTCCTCGTAGGCTTCTCGCTCCTCGGCTGTCACGCGCTTTGTAAAACCCATTGAAAAAATACCCGGGTAGCGAGACAGAAACAGCTGGGAAAACTCTCTGACGCTTTGCCGGTTCAGATCAGCAGGGGAGGCGTCGTAAAAAGCGCCAAGCGAGCGGGGAATTTGCAAATACTCGTCTATCTTGCGCTCCATAGTATTAGCCAGGTTGTCAGCCTGTCGTTGGAATTCTGCCTGCAGACTTTCCAGTTCCCACTTCCAGACGATTGCGGACGCCGCCAGGGATAGCCCGCTCCCCAGACAGATCAATAATGCTACTGGGATGTAGCGGGACACAGACGCCATCCTGAGCTCTGACTGAAATCGCTTGTACCAGGCAGTCCCCATCATGTCTTTATACCTACAGAAAAAAATCGCTCTTATATCAGTATAGCTAAAATGGGTGCAGTCGCTGAAATAAATATCCAGATTTATTGAAAATTTTCCGCTCTAAAAATAATGAGGCAATCCCCTGCCATAAATTTTATAATCAATTAACGGTTTGGCGATTGGATTTGGACTGCTGGCTGTCCGGGAATTGCCGTAATAAAGCTCTGGCATCGTTCGCGAAAGGTTCTCGCTCTAGCAGAGCGCCCAGCATAATATTAGTATCCACTCGGACTCTCATTGCAGAGATTTCTCCACCAAACGTTCTTCTAACATAGCTTCAACTTCGGCATCCGTTGGGGGTGGCGCATCTGTTTTCGCTAGCCCCATCAGTCGCTTTACTGCGTCTTTCCGCCCCGGAGGGGGGAAGAGTTCATCTTGTTGCGATCGGACAATCACGTCCCCTAATTGCAAGCGCTCCTTCACCGATAACTTGTAGATTTCTTTTTTCACTTCTTGCCAAGACATACTTACAATTCCCTAAACCTGCTTGGGGAAACTCTATCCATTATATAAATCTCCGGATCGACTGTCAAGCGGTTCCCCTCTCACCGGCACCAATGGCCCCTCACAAAATCTTGCCTTTCTGTCTCTTTTACCTCCCTCTGCTACCCCTTTTAAACGCTTAGGTGCTTGCCCTTTCTTCCTTCTTCCTTCTTGCGCAACACCGGCACGCCTCACCTCACAAGCTGCCTTCCCCCGCAGTGAGAGCGCCGGTTTCCCGGAAAAAAGGGTGTGTAACGGTTCCATCGCCCGGTATATTTTCTAAAATACCCCCTACCACACCCACCATGCACACCCACATCGAACCCTTTACCGTCCACAAGCGCTTTGCCCTCACCATCAGTCGCGGCACCACCGCCCAAACCACCAATATCTTGCTCAGAATAGAACACACCGGCATCGAAGGCTGGGGAGAAGCTTCCCCCTTTGCAGCCGGCGGCACCCCCCAAACCACCGCAACCCTCTTGGAAGCCTTGCAGCAACTCGCACCGGCACTCGAAAAATTCAGCCCCTACGACCGGCAGCAGATTGAGCGGCTTTTCACAAAATTTAACACTCCCTCAGCGGCCCGCGCCGCCATCGATACCGCCTTGCACGACTGGCTGGGCAAAAAAGTGGGGTTTCCCCTCTGGCAAATGTGGGGGCTCGACCGCAGCCGCATCACCCCCACTTCCCTCACAATAGGAATTAATTCCCCAGAAGGTGCGCTCGACAGGGTGCGCCAGTGGTCGCAAGTGACAAAAGTGCAATTTTTGAAGCTAAAATTAGGCAGTACTGATGGAATTGAAGCCGACAAAGCAATGCTATTGGCAGTGCGCTCAGCAAGCAAGGCACCGGCACAGCTGAGCGTAGATGCTAATGGCGGTTGGAGCCTCAATAATGCCGTGAAAATGTGCGACTGGCTTGCCGGTCAGGGTGTTAAATATGTCGAGCAACCGCTTCCCCCCGGTCAAGAGCAAGACTTGCCCGCACTTAAACAGCGCTCGCCCCTCCCCATCTTCGTCGATGAAAGCTGCTTCACCAGCCGCGACATTCCCCAGATGGCAGACCGGGTGCATGGCATTAACATCAAACTCATGAAAGCTGGGGGATTAACTGAAGCCATGCGAGCGATCCACACGGCGCGATCTTGTGGCTTGCAAGTGATGTTTGGTTGCTATTCTGACAGCTCGCTCGCCAATACAGCAATGGCTCACCTGTCACCACTGGCAGACTATCTGGATTTAGACAGTCACCTGAACTTGACAGACGACCCCTTCGCCGGCGCACCCCTGCAAAATGGGTGCTTAGTGCCGAATGATTTCCCAGGACTGGGAGTCATTAAAAATTAAAAATTCTCGCGCTCAATTAGCCCGCGCAGGCGGGCGAAAGTTTGTCGCAGTATCTAGAGCCAGGATATGGGAACGCATACTGAGAGGCAGAGCCTCTTTCTCGCGAAAAAGGGGAATTCTCTCGTTCCCAGGCGGCAGCCCAGGAACGAGGGAAACTAGGGAACGAGGAAATTATACAATTATTAACGGGTAATTTTTTGCATCTTTTATGCTCAAACCTGAACATCGAGTCGCTATTCTCCTGCACGAAGGCATTCGCAGTTATTCTGGCAAAACCGGCCTGTCCCTTTTGCGCTACAGCGAAGCCTCCATTGTAGCAGTAATTGACCGGGAGTGTGCCGGTCAATCCTTACCAGAACTAACAGGAATTCCGCGTCAAGTTCCCATTGTTGCCTCGGTTGAGTCGGCGCTGGCTTACAATCCGAACGTGCTCGCCATCGGCATCGCCCCCTCTGGCGGAGCACTGCCGGCGGAGTGGCTGGCGGAAGTCAAGCAAGCCGTGGCAGCTGGGCTGTCTGTGGCCAACGGTTTGCACACCCACCTGGCTCAGGATGAGGAATTCCGCGAGTTGCTGCGGGAGGGGCAGTGGATCTGGGACATGCGCCGAGAGCCTGCTCGCTTGGCGATTGGCGGCGCTAAAGCCCGCCAGCTCAGTTGCCGGCGCGTGCTCACCGTGGGCACCGATATGGCCATCGGCAAAATGTCCACCAGTCTGGAATTGCACCGGGCGTCTCTGCGGCGGGGGTTGCGCTCCAAGTTTCTGGCCACGGGACAAGCGGGGCTGATGATTGCCGGTGACGGCATCGCCCTGGATGCCGTGCGCGTGGACTTCGCTGCCGGTGCTGTCGAGCAAATGGTCATGCAGTTTGGCCCTGAGCGCGACATCCTCCACATTGAGGGACAGGGCTCCCTGCTGCATCCAGGCTCAACCGCAACTCTGCCACTGCTGCGCGGTTCCCAGCCCACTCATCTGCTGCTGGTGCACCGTGCCGGTCTTCCCCACATCCGCAATCACCCCCATGTGCCCATTCCTCCCTTGCCCGTAGTGGTTCAGCTGTATGAGGCGGTTGCCAGTGCCGGCGGGGCGCTGCAATCGGCGCGGGTGGCTGCGATCGCACTCAACACTCACCACCTCGACGGGCCGGCAGCAAGCGATGCGATCGCACAAGTCCGGGCGGAAACCGGCCTCCCCTGCACCGATCCCGTGCGCTTTGGCGCTGATTTGCTCTTAGATGCCGTCACGGAGGAAAGCCGGTTGTGATCCCGGGCGGTGGGCGTTGCAGATTAGAAAGATGATTTAACCAAATTATAGGCGTACAGTTTCATCCCTACATTGTGCGACGCCAATTTTCTTGTAGAACGCCGAATCGCGTCTCCCCTCCCCGATGTCGTGCGACTCGCGAAAAATGTACCGCACTGATATGAGAAGCGCTATACCTCGTAGTCCAGGCGTCGAGCCTGTCCCAATGTCCGGAAGTGCGAGCGCAGGGGCGCTTGTCCATTACTGATATCATGAACGGTTGCGACGGCATTGTAGAGAGACGCGATTCGGCGTTCTACAAGAGTTTTGCAATAAGGATGCCACCGGACTTGATATGAGCTGTCCATTGCTATATCACCCCCCCTCGCAGTTTATTATCTGACAGTCAGTTGTTCGGGCTTAGTAATTTCCAGCTCCAGCGCTCCCGCGGCTTGTCTTGGCTCCACACCTGTCACCTTAAGCGTTTTACCGTTGAGCGCGAATGGCGGCGGCGCACTGGGAATTTGATTGAGTACCGCCCGGGGCAAAACAACGCGATAAGCTTGACCGTCCTGTCCTTGTACAGTGAGGTGAATAGTGTTAGCGTCCGGCAATTTAATATTACTGGCTGGGCCTTGGATTTCACCCGGTTGAGTGGCCAGCTTGTCAGGGGAACCCTGACAGAAAAAACTCACGGGGTCTTGCGTCAAATCAACGCAGGCCAGAATCCCCTCCACTCGGGCCATAATCTTTCTAAACTGCGTGTAATCAACTTCCTTGCCTTCCCCGTAGTAGGCTTTTTCTTGAATTTCTGTGGGGGCATTTAACAGAACTGCTTTCAGCCAATACCGCTCTTTTTGGGAAAGAGCCGGTGACAGGTACACTCCAGCACCAGGAATTGATTTGCTTATACCGATTACCCGCACCTCTGGATCGTTTTGCAGTATCCTGTAAATACTAACCCCCACGTCAGCCTGCCGCGACTTCACCTTCTTCACAATGTCAGGGATTCCGTTTCCCATATCGACTCGGAGAATTTTGCCGTACAGGTCGTAGACAGGCATGTAGAAAGAAAGCGTGTTGCTGAATTCTCCTAAGGCAATCCTTTTGTCGGGCGTTAAATCATTTAACCCCTGGATTTTACTGTCCGAGCGGACAAAAAGAACCGATTCGATTTGAGGCTGTTTCGGGAACATCCGGGCGGCAAACACATAGTTGTTGTCTTGTGCGGCCACGGAAAGCTGGGCGGATAAGGGGAAGATTACATCCCATTTTTTTTCTATAATCCTATTTTTTGCGTCATTAAAGGAGTCTTTCTCTCTAACCTCAATGCCCTCAATCTCAACTTTAACCTCCTCACCCAACTTGGCTCCCAGCTCAGATTTCAAGTAATCCGCGAGGGGCTGGTAGTTTTCTTTTGGATTCCTGGGGGTAGTGACAATACCTATATTTAAGGTGCCGTCTCCTCCAAACCCCGCCTCTCGGTTTTGCCCCCCAGATTGCCCTTGGTTTTTGAGGTTGAAAAGGAAACCGAGCCCCAGCGCCACAGCGGCGGCGGCTCCTAAACCGGCAGCTGCCAGGGGCCAGAGTTTGCGGAGCGGCACTGGCACATCGGGCGCAGGCGCAAAAGGCGGTGGCGGTGGCGCAATGGGGGGTTGCTCTTCCAGGAAATGCAGGACTTCTATCGCAGATTGCAACCGCTGAGCCGGCTTGGGTGCCAGCATCAGGTTGAGAGCCGAGGCAAGCTTCGGGCTGAGGTCGATCTCTTTATCCCACACCCAGTGCAGGGTATTGGGATCTAGGAGTTGCCGGGGATCTTTCTTGCCCGTCATCAGCACCAGGGCGGTGACCGCTAGGGCGTACAGATCGCTGTGGGGCGCGACTATTCCCATCCGCAGCTGCTCGTCTGGGGCGTAGCCAACTTTACCGACGCAGGTGCCGGCAGCGGGCGCACCGGCTATCTGTGTGGCCACATTGATGGCGACTTCCTTGACTGCGCCCAGGTCAATCAACACCGGCTGGCTGTCCGCCGAGCGCAGGATAATGTTGTCTGGGGAAATGTCCCGGTGGATGACCCCCTGACCGTGCAGATAGCTCAAGACGGGGAGGAGTTGGCGAAACAGCTGCTGGATTTCCGCTTCGCTGAAGCGCTGCCCCAGCTCCAGGCGCTCCAGCAATAAGGCATAATAGGTTTGGCCTTCCACAAAGTCTTGGACTAAGAATAGCCGTGTCCCTTCCCGAAAAATTTCCCAGAATTTGGGAATTTGCGGGTGTGCGAGTTTGTTGAGCGTCTGCGCTTCTCGCTTAAAGAGTTCCTCGGCTCTCTGGAGGGCGTAGGTTCCTTGCAGTCCCGGGCTGAGTTCTTTGATCGCCACCTTGGCGTTAAATCGACCTGGATCTTCTGCCAGGTACGTTCTGCCAAACCCCCCCTGAGCCAACAGCCGCTCGATAATGTAGCGGTCCCGCAACCGCGCCCCCGCTTGCAACTCGGTAGAGGCTGCAGGCTGCGGTTCAAGGCTTGCCTGACTGGGGGTCAATCCTGCCAAGGAGCTGCCACAGTTAGAACAAAAAAGGTTTTCCACCGGATTTTCTTTGCCACAGTTTGCGCAAGTAATGACATTCATGAAACCACTCTCAGACCTTTCTGCTTGTCGGTTGCTATTAGCCTGTGCCTGCTGACTCACTATTTACTCAATTTTAGGCGCATTTATGGCAAGGCTTGTTTGACCGCCCCTGCCGGCTGCCGGCTTTTCTTGCCGGGACTCCCCCGTATTGGGAGCGTCCCACTTTGGTCAATAGGCTCTTTGGGTGCCTCTCCCTTGGGGAGCGCACCCTACTGCTGACCCTGTATCTGTCACCTAAGAGCCAAGCTGGCACCCGCTCTGTCCGGGAGCGCTATGCCGGTTTCCAGATTTCTCCATACGGCAGCTCTACTGAGCGTGCCGGTACTGGCTTGAACTCCTTGTTGCCACAGCTGGGGACTGAAAGTAATACAAGCGCGAATATCCGTTTAATTAGTTTTTACCGGCAGTATAAAATTAATTCCCGGCAATTAACCGGATTTTATATAAATCGAAGCCTGCCGGGACATAGGAGATGCCAAAACTCATCAGTCTCCCGACTCCCACCCCAATGCCGGCACGCCAACCGGGCCATGCCGGCCAGCTGTTCGGCCTTGTATATTTTATCGCCTTCTAAACAGACATGCGGCTAAATTTACGATTCTAAAAAAAACTGACTCAAACGGTCGCAAAGTCGATTCCTTAAAAGGGCGGCGTTCGAGAAAATTTGATAGGATTAATAGCGGGTGGATCGCATGAATCAACCCACCTGCTCGCTGGTTGCGACTGCCCTCAGCCAGCCGGTGTGAAAGGGCAACCATTCTGACAGGAAAGGTTGAATGTGCCGGTGCGGGCTGACAGTCGGGTGTTCTGTGGGTTAGAATCGACGAACCCACTGCCCAACCGGCACAGGCAGTGTTGCAATTCCGTTGAATCTGTGCGACCGGCAACCGAAGCCTGTGCCCGGAGGCACTCTCCCGGAGGCTGGCATCTTCGCAGCGGCTTCCGGGGAATTGCGTTACAAATGGAAAACTTGTATTTTTACCTAGAAGCATTTATCAGAAACTCTTGTAGAATCAGAATAAAGTCGAGCGAAAAAGGCAAGCAGAAGTGGCTACCCGAGGACTAAAAGGCCAAAACACTAAGCGCAAAACTACAAAGGCAGCACTGTTCGAGATCCAGCAGCGACTTCGGATTATGGCGGATACCGCTCCCGCAATGATATGGGTAGCCGGTGCAGAGCTAGGAGCGCTTAATGGACATATCCCGGCTGGTGCGGGAACACCTGACACCCAAAGCAGCCTTGACCGGCATTACTTCAATCCAGTCTGGCTGGAATTTACCGGACGAACCCTTGAGCAAGAGCGGGGCTTGGGCTGGCTGTCAGGCATCCATCCCGAAGACAGACAGCGGTGTTTAAACAATTATATCAGAGAGTTTGTGGAGCGCCGGCGCTTCCAGATGCAATACCGGCTCAGAAGTGCCAGTGGGGAATATCGCTGGATTTTGGATACAGCTACCCCGCAGTTTTTGCCCGATGGCCAGTTTTTGGGGTACGCCGGCTCCTGTGCGGACATCACCGAAGTCAGAGGGGCGGGGGGTTTAGCCCCTCACCAGGAGTCGGGAGAACTTCACAATTCTAACGGCTGCAGCGGTGCTGCTGAATTAACGCAGGCTAAAACGCCCGAGAGAAGCCAGGGGCAAAAGCGCCAACCAGCAGAAAAACCCATAAATAAAAGCGAACAGTTCAACCGCAATTTGTTTGAAAGCTGTCCCATCGGTCTGGCCTTGTGCCGGCTGGATGGGAAGCTGGTTGAGGTCAATCCGGCTTATGCGGCAATTCTCGGTCGAACCAGAGAAGAAACCCTCAACCTAACCTACTGGGAAATTACGCCAGAAAAATACCTGGCGCAAGAACAACTCCAGCTGGAGAGTTTAGAAAAAACGGGTCGATATGGCCCTTATGAAAAAGAATACATTCACAAAGACGGGCATTTTGTGCCGGTGCGGCTCAAGGGGGTGATAGTCGAAAAAGAGGGAGAGCGGCTGATCTGGTCGAGCGTGGAAGACATCAGCGAGCGCAAGCAAGCACAAGAAGCATTGCGCGTCAGTGAAGAGCGATTGCAGCTAGCACTAGAAGGAGCTGAGGCTGGGCTGTGGGATTGGAACGTAGCCACAGGAGAGACTTATTTCAGCCCCCGATTTATGGAGATGAGTGGCTACAGGGCTGGCGAACTGGAAGGACACGTCAATACTTGGATAAGTCTGGTGCATCCTGAAGACATGCCCTCGGTGACGGAAGTATTGAACGCTCATTTTGAAGGGCGCACACCTGCCTACCAAGCCGAATTTAGATTCAAGACAAAATCAGGGGAATGGCAGTGGATTCAGGCAAGCGGAAAAGTCGTAGATCGGGATGAAACCGGCAAGCCCCTCAGGATGACCGGCACCCACAAAGATATCACAAAACGCAAGCGCATTGAAGAAGCATTAATCAAAGAAAGAGACTTCAACAAAACCATTATCGAAACCTGTCCAGCGTTTATCGTGACAGTGGACGCGAACCTGAAAATCCGGATGATGAACCCAGCCATGCTGAGCGCCCTGGGCTACACCCCAGAAGAAGTGGCCGGCAGGGATTACATGGAGACTTTCGTGCCCTTGGAGGAACGTGCGGCGTTACGCGAAACTGTCGAGCGCCTGAGGAGGCTGAGGGTGCCGATGATTCACGCCAACTGCGTGCTGACTAAAGACGGACAAAAAAGGTTCGTCGAGTGGCGCGGACGGTTAGTCTTTAAACACAGCGGTGAAGTGGACTTCTTCTTTGGGGTGGGAATTGACATCACCGAACGCGCCGCCGCCGAAGAAGCGCTGCGCTTAAGCGAAGAGCGATTCCGCTCCACCTTCGAGCAAGCCGCAGTAGGCATTTGCCATGTGGGCGCTAAAGATAGCCGGTGGTTGCTGGTCAATCAGCGATTTTGTGAGATTGTCGGTTACAGCGTTGAGGAACTGCAGGCGCTGACGTTCAAGGAAATCACGCACCCGGATGACCTGGGTGCCGATCTGGAGTGCCTTCGCCAGTTGCAGGCTGGGGAGATTCAGCGCTACTCGATGGAAAAGCGCTACATCCGCAAAGATGGCTCCCACATCTGGGTTCACCTCACCGTGTCCTTGGTGCGCTCCCCTTCAGGAGAGCCGAAATATTTGATTGGCGCGCTCGAAGATATCAACTCGCGCAAAACGCTGGAAAACGAATTAGCCAGGGGGCAAGCCCGCTTTGACGCCTTTTTCACCACTTCGCCCGCC
>CAZJNL010000080.1:0-10518 GCA_964546515.1 uncultured Oscillatoria sp. | reverse complement strand
CAACCACCCACCTTTGGTTTTCAGGCCGGAGTGGCTGCACCAAGTAAACTATAGCATATATCGGCAAGTGGCACGCAAATCTACTGCTGTTGGCAGCCTCCATAACCGCTGGGGTGTTGGCCAAAGATGGCGGATGCCGTGAACGCGGGCAGAAAAACCAGCAGAACCTCTTGAGTTGCTTAGAATGATTGTTAGCAGCTGCTTGCGTCAATGGCCCACCCACGGCTGAGATAGTACCCAGGGGAGGTGGGCCAAGCGCCCAATCGAGAACTCAAGGGTGACTGTGTAATATGGTAAGGACTGATCAGGGTAAATCCAATGTAACGATTCATATACTGGTCGAGCGAGTGCTTGCCGGCGAGAAAATCACCGCTCAGGAGCATCTGCAGCTGACTTCTGCGATTCTCTCTGACAGCCAAATCACGGACGAGGACCGGCGTCAAATCAACCGGATCTTGGATAGCATCCAAATGGGACGGCTGAAGCTGGTTTACTAGAGTGTCGGTTCAGGGTTTGGACTTCCAGTCGCAGGCTCCGTCAATCGGAGACGAGACCTGCCAGTTTAGGGGAAACCCGGGTAAAACGATAGTTGTCTGTTGCCCATTTCACATACCTGCCTGGAGAGACTTGGCAAACGCCCAAATTGGTAATATTATAGGAATGCGCGATCCCTCACGGCGTCTGTGCCTGAGAGTAACCGCGTTGTTTGGGGTGTCGGAGAGATGACTGACAGGGCCTCGGGGAGAAGCAATTTGGGCGCTTTCACTGCCCCACTCAGGAGTCCCTCGGTCTAGCCTAACTAAAAAATGATGGATTTACAAGGAAAGAAAACCAGATTAAAGGTTTCATTAATTGTTAGCGACCTATCGAAAGCTGGAGCTGGCAGGTGGGAAGGAGGGGGGGTTAGGTCATTTTTATTGGCTCAAGCGCTGCAAAAGCTTCAGTATGAAGTGGAAATCGCCGGATTTGTATTCGGGAACGAAGAGGAGGTAATTTTTGACGCAAAAGTTGCCACAGTTTGTGTTCCGGGTAAAAACTATCCGCAATTTGTAAAATCAGCCGATAACCTGCTGAAAAAAATTGATGGCGATATAATTTATGCCATGAGGCCGAAGCCGACCAGTTTCGGTTTATCTTTGCTTAAGAAGTTACAGAACCGCCGCCCTGTAATTTTAGACATAGACGATTGGGAACTCAGCTGGTACGGGGGTGATGCGTGGCAGTATCGTCCTGCTCTGAAGCAGTTGGCCAGAGATATTTTGAAGCGGGATGGGGCCTTGAGATATCCGGATCACCCGCTTTATTTAAAGTGGATGGAAAACTGGGTGTCGCGGGCGGATGCCATTACGACTCACACTCAGTTTCTGAAAGAACGTTTTGGCGGCGTGTGCGTGCCAAATGGTAAAGACACTTCCCTGTTCGATCCCAGCCGGTACGATCCTGAGGTAAGTCGAGCGCAGTACGGTCTTGCTGGGTATAGAATTATAATGTTTCCGGGAGCGCCACGACCCTACAAGGGAATTGAAGATGTCTTGATGGCCCTGGATATTCTGAATGAACCCGATTTGAAATTGGTTATTGTTGGCGGCAGCCCCTACGATGACTATGATGACCGGCTGATTGAAAAATGGGGGCGCTGGATTGTCAAGCTGCCCAAGTATCCGGTGGCGGTTATGCCAAGCGTAGTGGCTGCAGCCCATATAGTGGTTGTGCCACAGCGAGATACGCCAGCTGCCCTGGCTCAGTTTCCACTAAAACTCACTGACGGTATGGCAATGGCCAAGCCGGTGTTGGCGACAAGAGTGGGAGATATTCCAGAAATTTTAGGTGGAACTGGCTATCTTGTAGATCCAAGTTGCCCGGAGGAAATTGCCGAGAAAATAAATTGGATATTTCGGAATATAGAGGCAGCGAATTATCAAGGAATGAAGGCGAGAGAAAGATGTGTGGCTCGCTACAGTGTAGAGGCGATGGCAGCTATACTGTCAGATATAATGAAAAGATTATAAGGGCTATAAATGGGAGGCCAGCAAGTTGTCAAACAAAGCTGGGCCTGATATAAGTAGAATCAAGGGTGGATAAGAGCAGCGATAAAAGACAGGAGTTGAAAGCTTAAAGAGCTGTTCCAAAACAGGATGAGTGGCTGAAGTGAAATTTTCAGGCTAGGAAATAAAGTTCATGGAAGTGAATCGAAGCTTACTAAAATTGGCCAAAAGATATCCGTCGAGAATATTGTTTACTGTAACTAGCGGGTTTTCAGGGGCTCTATTTAATGGAGTGAGCACCGCACTAATTGTGCCGGTAATTTTAAGCATTGTGAATCAGTCAGTAGAATTTAAAGGCGCTCCGCCGATTATCAAAGTTATTATGGGGCCATTTGATGGTGTTCCAGAAACCTATCGCTTGACAGTCATGGCGGGGGCTATTGTATTAGCAATTGCCTTGAAGAACCTGGCCAGCTATGGCAGCGCTATAGCATCCTCTTCCCTAACGCGAGCGCTGACATCTGATTTGCGAGAAGCGGGAGTGCGGTTATTATTGGATGTGGACTTAGATTTTTACTCCCAGATGAAAGTGGGAGATTTAATCAACCGCTTGGGAGCAGAAGTGGGCCGCACTGCGTTGGCAATCAGTACGACTTTGCAGATGGCGACTAACTGTATTACGGTTTTAGTTTTCGCAGGGCTGCTGCTGGCAATTTCCTGGCAGCTGACGCTGGCTTCTACGATTTTGCTGTCTTTAGTATTTTTAGTGAACCAGTACGCAATAAACCGCTCGAAGCTTTTTGGCAAGCAGCTAGCAGATACATCTAAAGCTTATTCAGTGAGGCTGCTGGAAATGCTAAATGGCATCCGGCTGGTGAAAGCAACGAGGAATGAAGAGAGAGAATATCAAAAACTAAAAAAGGTAATTCGCGCTCGGGAGAGGGCTGATTTCCTATCTCAAGCCAACTATGCGGCCATCTCACCAATGACCGAGGTGACCAGTATAGTGGCTTTGCTAGGGATAGTCTTTCTAGGGCGCACTATCTTTGCTGAAGAAATGCAAGCGCTATCTACAGTTTTGCTCACCTATTTATTGGTGCTGTTCCGACTCCTGCCTCTGGTTTCCCAGCTGAATAACGCCCGCAGCCAATTGGCCAATGCCTCGGCCAGCGTCGATGTGGTAGAGGACTTCTTGCGGCGGGACAACAAACATTTCACGGTCAGTGGAACTCGACCTTATACGCGGTTGCGAGAGGGCATCCATTTCAATAACCTATGTTTTGCTTATCCCGGTCATCGCGATTTAGTCCTCCAGGACATTGAGTTATTCATCCCTCACGGCACAACTTTGGCTCTAGTGGGGGGATCGGGTGCCGGCAAGTCAACTTTGGCCGATTTGGTTCCCAGATTTTACGACCCCACCAGCGGCTGCATCAAGTTAGACGGCACAGACTTGCGGGATTTCGACCTGAAAACGATCAGGCAAGCGATGGGAATTGTTAGCCAAGATACATTTTTGTTTAATGACTCCGTTCGCAACAACATTGCCTACCCCAAGCCCGACGCAACGGATGAGGAAATTATAGAAGCGGCTCGGCGATCCAATGCCTTAGAATTTATTGAGAAATTACCGCAGGGATTCAATACTTCCATCGGCGACCGGGGTGTGCTATTATCGGGAGGGCAGCGTCAAAGAATTTCAATTGCCAGGGCTTTATTGCAAAACCCGGAGATATTAATATTAGACGAGGCCACCAGTGCTTTAGATACGGTTTCCGAACGCCTTGTCCAAGAGGCGATTGAGGAACTCAGCCGGGACAGGACAAGCATCGTCATCGCCCACCGGCTCTCCACCGTGCAAAAAGCCCACCAGATTGCCGTGCTGGATCGGGGGCGTGTCGTAGAGGTTGGCACTCACGATGAATTGCTTCGCAACAATGGCTATTACACTCGCTTGTACACTCTGCAATTTGCTGAAGAAGCTGCTCGCGATGCAGCTCTGGTCAGAAGCTCTTACGAAGTCCGCACTCGTCTTAACCCGATGATCGGGTTCCTCAAGTTACTGGTTGACGACATGATAGACTCTCCAGAGGAGCGGGATGAATTAATCAAGGAATCCTATCACTCGGCGACTCGAATTCTCGACTCGATAGAATTTATCGAACAGAGTGTTAGAATAAGGATGAAACGGGAGGAGTAGAAGATGGACAAAAAAGTGGCCGGTATGATAACCAGTTACCCAGGCGCAGATCAGGGCGACTGGCTATGGCAGCAAACTCCCGAACCCTTTGGCATCTGGGGGAATATCCAAATGCTGGCTAATGCGCCCAGCCCCGACTTCCTGCTCATGTATCAGTTTGATTTTCCCAGAGGGGGGAAACAGGTGTCATGGCTGGACCGGTTGCGGCGACGCCAGCCTCCAGAACCGGACATCCGGACAAAGTTGCGGGGAGTTCCCAAAGAGCGCATCATTTATTTAATTCGAGAGCCACCCCTGGAGGAAATCGCTCACATCACAAAAGCCAACTACGAGCAAGCAAAACTCTATTGCGGCTATGTGTCAGGGCCAGATGATTTTGCCCCAACGCCAGACTACATGCCGGCGATTTGGTATCACGGCAACTCGTTTCGAGAACTCAATGAGATGCCGCCCCCAGCAAAATGTCGCCCAGCCTCATGGATTACTTCAGGGATTAGCCGGTCAGCAAACCACCGCCGCCGCCTGGACTTTCTCAGACTGCTTCAGGAGCGAGGGCTAGACTTCGACCTTTACGGGCGCAATTTGCCAACCTGGGCTAAGAGCAAGGGAACGCTAAAGAATAAGTGGCACGCAATGGCCCCCTACTATTACAATTTGGCTATTGAAAATTATGCGGAAAACGACTGGTATGTCAGCGAAAAGCTGTGGGACTCTCTGCTAGCTTGGGGCTTGCCAATATATTATGGTGGTCCCGCTGCCGATAAGTTGTTGCCGCCGGGAAGTTTTGTGCGGCTTCCCAGTCTGGATGAAAAGGGAGTAGAATTTATAAAAGAGATAATTGCTACGCCAGAACGCTGGCACGCTGCTAGGGAGGCAATCGCCGAAGCGCGACAAATCATCCTCCACGAATTAAACCTGCTCAATTGGCTGTCTAATTTTGTCGCTAAAATCTAAACCCTCTAGTGGATATGAATGGGATCTGCACCCTGGCCAATGACAAAGTGTATGACCAACTGGTTGCCTTGCTCAACAGTATTGAAGCTATACTGGGAGGGAACACTCCGGTCTGTATTTATCCGTTCGACGACCGGACTGAGCGAATTGCCGGTGAAATCGCCAAGCGTCCCAACGTGTTTCTTTACGACGATCTAGAATCGATACAGCGATGGGATGAGTTTATGCTAGAGGCCAGTCCGGCTAGCATGAATCGTAAATACAGAATTTATGGGGGGCACCGGCGATTTTGTGCGTTCGATGGGCCTTTTGATAGATTTGTCTATATGGACGCAGACACTCTAATGATGAACTCGCCAGATACAATCTTTGAGAAATTGGATGAATTTGATTGTGTTGTCTATGATTTCCAGTACCGCCATCCTGAGAAAGTTTATAATGTAAACTCTCCTAAATTGCTGAAAGTATTCTCCCGCGAGCGCCTGGAGTCGGAAATATTTTGCTCGGGATTTTATGGCTCGAAGCGGGGATTATTTAGCCTAGAAAAAAGACAGTGGTTGCTATCTAAACTGAAAGAGTCTGAGGCAGAAATTCTCTACGCGAGAGGAGATCAGCCCGTTCTAAACTATATGTACATGAGGTCGGGGATACCTATCTGCAACTTGGCTCATCACTTGCCAAAAAGTGAAGTTACGGGGAATAGCGTTACCTCAAAACACTTTGAAGAGCGAGACCACATTATGTATGACAAGGGGAATCGACTAACTTACCTTCACTATATTGGAATTCATCCAGACATCACTGAGGCGGTGTGTGCCGGCGAAAATATTGAATTTCCCTATCGGGACTTGTTTCTGCACTATCGCTACCTGCACGAACCGGAAAAACGTCCAGTTTTTACCACTCCGCCAAGAATGTACAACGACAATCCCCGCCCCAGTTTGCTGAAGCGAGTGCTGAGAAAATTGAAGTTAACCCGTTGAGGAGGATGTATGAATCGCGGTATTTATATTGTCGCTAATGACCGGGTGATGGAGAACGCCATCGCCCTCCTCAACAGTATTCGTTGCTACGATAAGGAAGTGTCGGTTTTTCTTATCCCCTTCAACGAGAACTATCAACAAGTAGCCAGCACCCTCAGCCGGCTGCACGGGGTTCAGCTATTCCCAGACCTGGAATTCGTAGAAGAGTTTACCCAAAAAGTTGGAGAAATCTTCCCTCGCGACTTCTTAGCCTTACCCAACAAAATGCGAAAGCTGGCCGTTTGGTTTGGCCCCCTAGATGAATTTCTCTACATCGACACGGACATCATTGTTTTTGAAAAAATCGCTGACAGCTTAGATAAATTAGCGGAAGCTGATTTTTTTTGCTGCGACTACCACTATGCCGGAGAAAAACTGCGGAATATCTTCTCTCCCGTCGTGCGGGAGCAAAACATCTTCACAGAAGAAGAACTGCAGGATGTCTTTAACAGCGGGTTTTGGGCTTCCAAAAAGGGAGCCATCACCGAACAGCAGATGTACGGCATTCTGCGGGAGTGTTCGCAACACCGAGAGTATTTCGACTTCACTCAAAATGTTACAGACCAGCCTATATTAAATTACGCGGTTCTCAAACTGATACCCAAACGGGCGAATCTGGTTAAAACGCCAGAGGGAGAACCGGGAAGCTGGGCGGGTTCCAAACACTTTCGGGAAAAAGAGCATGTCCTCTACGATGGGGAAAAACGTCTGAAATACCTGCACTGGGCGGGGACACCGATAAAGCCAGGGGGAGCTTATTGGAAGTTGTGGGAGTATTATCGCTACCTGCATGAAGACAGAGGGCCTTTTTTGCAAAGACTTGTCCGCCGTTTATTGCCTTTTAGTGGTAGCCGCACCCAGTCTTAAAAGGAGTTATGACAGAAGGGATCTATACGCTTGCTAATGATGTCGTTTATGACCAACTGGTTGCCTTGCTCAACAGCATAGAAGCTAACGCCGGCAAAGAAATACCCGTTTGCGTGATTCCCTACGACAGTCGGTTGGACAAGGTGCGTGCGGAAGTCGCAGCCAGAAAGAATGTAACGCTATTTGACGACACCGCTTCTATTGCCTACTGGGAAGACTTTGCGACTCAGGCGTGGAAAGCTCACGCTCGCGCCCAAAATGTCTGGCAAGAAAGAGGTTTGCCAAAAGTGTACCGTCTGGAGATGCACCGGAAACTCTGCAGTTTTGATGGGCCTTTTGAAAAGTTTATTTATTTTGACGCAGACACGCTGTTAATGGGCCAGCTAGACAGCGTATATCAAAAGCTAAATGACTTTGACTGGGTGGCAAATGACTTTCAGTACAAGTCCAATATTAAATATATTTTTGACCGGCCACAAGACCAACTTCTGCAAGTATTCGCGCCGGACAAACTCAAGTATCACATTTTATGTGCCGGCTGGTTTGCTTCCAAAAAAGGTGTTTTTAATAATCTCACGTTGGCGAATCTGCTGGATAAATTAAGAGCCGGTGAAGCCGATGTCATGGCGCTGTGGGGACCTGACCAATCCCTCTTTAATTACATGGTATTGCGCAGTGACATCTCCTACTATAACTTTGCTTATCACGGAATAGATGAGGCAACCGGCAGCCACTGGTCATCTAAATTTGAGACAGTAGATAATATTCTCTACGACAGAGGGCGCAGGATTACTTACCTGCACTACATGAGCGTACCTTCTTCTAAGTTTACGCAACTTTGTGCCGGTGAAGATGTGGATATTCCCTACCGCGATGTGTTCCTGCACTATCGTTACTTAAAGTCACCAGAAGAACGCCCCCAACTGAAACGCCCCAGTTGGTTTGTTCGTCTCCAGCGGAGTGTTTCCCGTTTGATCAATCAAAAAGTTGCTAACATCCAGCACCGGTGGCGCAAACTCACAAATCGACTGACTTGAAAATGTTTGTAGTTGGGCTTTATCCCTACCTGCTCGCCTGCGGTGAGGCAAGTTTTCATTGGTGGCGGTGTGCGCAGTTCCGAAGCGACTGTCTGGAAGGGATAACCCGGTTTCTTAAAGAAACCGGGTTTCTCAGTCCCTCACGAATATGAAAAACGCTATCTGAACGATAGCGACAAGACAGAGTATAATCAAATTCCCAAACCCAGATTTAGCCTATCGGGAGGATTTTCAGTTAACCCAGCGAATCTAAATCTAGCGCTTGCGATCCCCCCCGCTCCAGCTGAATCAAAACTTGACCCAGCTGATACCAAACCAGCCAGCCAATCAGAACTGTCATTGGCAGAGATAAGGCGTAAGACAGCTTCGATGGCAAGCCAAAAACTTCTAAACCCGACCCCAGAAAAACACAAATACCGGCGGAAATTCCCAGAAAAGGAACAAACAGTTGCGTTCCTTTCAGGTTCGCCAGAGTTCTAGTAGAGCGGTTCTTCGACCACTCTCGCACCAAATTTTTCAAGGTCGTTTCAAATGCAACGCCAGAAGCGATGCCGGCTAGCAGACCGGCCAGCAGTAAGAAATACGGGGGGTCGGCGGGAAAGTAGTACACTAACAACTCCTTAGATGATCATCGTAATTCGTTCAGGCGCAGCCTCCTCTCCTTCGTTTCCGGGAATTCCTCCCGGAACGACAGAGAAAAAGGAAGGTAAAAAGTGTTATGATCGCCAGTTTTCAAACACCGGCAGTGCCGTCACCGAAGGCAATATCGCAGCAGCTCCCTCCGTAGAAAAATCTGCCACCGCACCCAGCGCCGCGCTAAATAGACGACCTGGCTGCAAATCCTCCTTAACCAAATTCCACAAACGCCGCACTTCTTGCGTGTGGATGCGGTCATCTTCCGTCAGCGCCAGCAGCAGCTTGCGCCGCAGGAACTTGCCCTCCTCTGACAGCAGATACTGCAAACCCAATTGAGCCGTGGGAAGCAAGTCGAAACTTTTATCCGCTCTGGCGATCTCAATCAAGTTCTCCAGCCGCTCCCAGGATAATTTACCATTTTTAAACAGCACCTCAACCAGCCGCCGGCGCAGTTCTGGAGTTTCCCCGGTGAGCAGACGCCGCGCCACATAAGGATAGGCAATTTCCACAATCTTGAAATCGGGATTCAGGGTGAGAGCCAAACCCTCTTGCGTCACCAGAGAGCGAATAATCAGGGCGAACTTGGCAGGCACTCGGAAAGGATATTCGTACATTAACTCCGAAAACCGATCCGTGATCGTCTTGAAGTTAAAATTGCCCACACTCTCGCCCATAATATCCCCCAGAACCGCTTCTAGCGCCGGCACAATTGGCCAGATATCGGTTTTGGGACTGAGAAATCCCAGCTTGACAAAATCCTCCGCTAGTGCAGGGTAATTTTTGTCAATCAGATGCACCACCGAATCCACCAGAGTTTCTTTCGTAGTTTGCTCCAGCAGATCCATCATGCCGAAATCGATGTAGGCCATGCGGCCATCCGGCATGGCAAACAGATTGCCCGGGTGGGGATCGGCGTGGAAAAATCCGAATTCCAGAAGCTGCTGCAGGCCAGATTCCACGCCGATGCGGACTAGCCCATCGCTATCCAGACCGGCAGCTTTAATTTTTTCAGTGTCCGTCAGCTTAAAGCCATTAATCCACTCCAGGGTAAGAACGTGACTGCTGCTGTAGCGCCAGTAAATCGCAGGGACTTTCACCCTGGGGTTTTCGCTGAAATTACTGGCAAACTGTTCCGCGTTGCGCCCCTCATTGAGGTAATCCACCTCTTCAAACAGCTTAGTGCCAAATTCGTCCACAATCAGCGTCAGGTCGTGGCCCAGATTCAGCGGCAGCCACGGCGCTAACCAGCCGGCTGCCCACCGCATTAAATAGAGGTCGAGAGTGATGGTAGGTTTCAAATTGGGGCGCTGCACCTTCACCGCCACTTCTTCGCCCGTGCGCAGGCGTCCCCGATACACTTGGCCCAGACTAGCCGCAGCCACCGGCTCTGGGGACAGCTGGCTGTAGATTTCCTCTATTGAGCGGTCTAAATCGCTTTCGATAATGCGGAAGGCGATCTCGTTGGGAAACGGGGGCAGCTGGTCTTGCAGCTTGACCAGTTCTTCCAAAAAATCTTTGCGGATCAGGTCCGGTCGCGTCGAAAGGGCTTGGCCAACTTTAATGAACGTTGGCCCCAGATCCGTGAGGATGTGCCGCAGGTGTTCTGCCCGTTGCGACTTGTGCTGGGCTGCTTGGTGCTGCCACAAGTCCCACAGCAACCCCAGGACAAAGCCGGTAAAAAACCAGATGATTTTCAGGGCGCGTCCGACAGCTTGCCAGGGACGGTAGCGGTAATACTGGGCGATCGCCTGCGGATCGTAGCGCCTCAGCTGAGCGAGTTGATGCTGACCCACGCTTTTTTTTGCCTCTTGAACTCA
>CAZJNL010000079.1:0-10520 GCA_964546515.1 uncultured Oscillatoria sp. | reverse complement strand
ATGAATACGCGGCTGCCAGCGAACCTTTACCCGCACTCTGCCGGCCAACACCTGAAGCAACCGGCACCGCAAAGAGCCGTCGCCAGTCAGGGGTTATCGCTCCGAACTGACGCACTGCTGCCTGGTGCAGGTCGCGAGCGCGGGTGCGGCGGAAATATCCTGTTGAAATCCTGAAAACGTCAGGAATATCCGAGCTTTACGAGGAAGGCCAAAGATTTATCCTTTGCACCTGACGGGCGCTGGTTCTACCTGAAAACCAACGTCTACTGGTTTGACCGGCACCTGAGCAAGATTCGTTACAGGCGCTCGCACCTGAATGAGATTGCGAACACTCCGAAGGTGTGCGAGAAGCTTAAAAAGCTTGCGAGAGAAGAAGCCTGGAAAGAGTGGGAGGAAGAAAATGGCGGACTGATAAGCTTCCCTTATAGCCCAAAAAACGGGCCGCGTATGAAATCTAGTTTTGGCCATTTTAAATTCTTATGAATTCACAAATTAAACTCTCGTTGTGGCCGTTTTAAATTCTCGCTTGAACCCTTCTCTCGCCCACCCCCCCAGGGGAATAAACGACAAAAATAATAACGCTTCAGCTGGCCGATGTCCAGCAGCAGTATTGGGACTCTCACTGTATGGAAAGCAGAGATGACTAAAAAGTTCTGCCGGAGATTTGCTGGGAGGAGGATAGGTAGAAATCAAGGAGGCTGTGGGGCATTCGACCTGAGGTTGGGAAAAACGGGTTAGTCGCACCGCGCCCCAAGAATCGCTTTCAACAACAAACGCCTCAGAATCGCGCGTCAGGAGGGGAATGCCTCCTAGTTGCGCGTCGGGTTGCCGGTGAGCGGGAGAATAAAAAAGCCGCCGCACAAGCCGCTTTTGCGGGGCGCGGTGGCGGCGACTTACAGCTTTTCTGGTTCCCAGCCACTGGCTGGGAATGCCACTCACTCGAGGCTCCAGGCTCATTGGTCAATGCTCAGCCAACCCCAAGGGGATTTGTGGGGCATTGGGCGGTTTTAAGCTAAAAAATAGTTAGCTCTGTTGGCTGGCACTGTTGAATCTGGACAGCAATTCCTCTGGCTCCCTCCTGTTCCAAATCTTCAAAGTAGCCAGAGTGGACTTCTTCAGCTTCCTTGGCACTTATAAAAGGGCCGAAGTAGTAGGTACAGCTGGGCTGGTCAGTAACAATTTTCAACCCTCAAGCCAATCCCAGCCTCTCCAAGCCAGAAATAAAAACCTCTTCCATCACTGTTGCCAACTTCATGGGGGTTCGACTCTGCTATTTTACAATGGCCATCATTTCGTCCGCTGACGGCTTTATTCTCTATCTGGGCTGGGTACTGATAAGCTTTTCTCCTGTTTTTATAACCCAATTTATTTGGAGAAGCTGCGCGACTTCTCATGCAGCGCCGGCGCTCCTCTTCTTTATGTTAGCAAGTATTTATAAGAGTTTCTCCCCTCCTGAGGGATGCCAATTTGGCAATTCCCAAGTCTACCCCTACAGCAGTTATTACTGGATTGGGAGACGGGATAGAAGGAACAAAAGCGTCCCGAAAATGAACAGAAATGTAAAACCCATCAGTCTGGCGCCTTCCTGTTCCCGTCCAGATTTTAAATCCATCCGGAGAGGGACGATACTGGTCAAACTTCATCCAACCGCTCCCAGGCAATCTGACTGGATTTTTATCTAATCTAACCTCTCCGGTAGGAGAGCGTATAGGAGCGATATTTTCCTCTCCGTTTAGTTTCAATATCCCCCCAATTCGTGAGGATGGTTGTTTCTTTTTGCCATCGAAAAAGCGCTTTAAAGCCGCATCCACTCAGGCAATCATCTGCTGGAGAACGGGGGCTGAATTGTTGAGTGCCAAGGGCGCTGTTGCTTTAAGTTCACCTTGGCATCTTGTTGAGCTTTGGCGCGGCGCTTCTTCACTTGACCGTTGTTTTATCTGGATTTGTCCAAGGGTCGCCAGGGCATTTTTAGAAACAGAACAAGTTAAAGGACAGTATTTACCTTGGGTTTTAATATGGCCCTAATTCCCTAGGAGCCGTTGCGCGGCTTGCTGGTAAAGTTTAGTCGGTTCTCGCACCCTAAAATTGTACTGAAGCCGCAACATCTCAAGGTGTCGCTCCACAGTGTCACCAGGGTGATGGCTTCTATTTGCCGGTATGATCTAACAGCATTAAACGTTTTTCGGATCTCCTGTCCTTGCGGTGATAAGTAAAGCTGATGATTTTATCCAAACCTTTGCTGCCAAAGGAATTGGCAATCCCCAGCCCCCAGTTAACAGTCCCCAACACCCCAATTTTTAGGTGGGGTTTTCCACCACAAATCCAGGAGAACCCGTGTTGCTGGAGCTGAAAGAATTGTTTAACTCTCACCCACCCCCGCATTGACTGACATCTCAGCACTAACCCATTATTATTTAATGCTAAATTGGGAGATTATGTTAATTTTTATTCCGGGCGACTGAAGTCGCCCGGTTCGCTTATCCCCATGTCTAAAGCCAGGGGGAAAGCGCTGTTCCGTGCGGGCACCCTACGGGAAGGCGTATAGCCTACCGCAGGAGCAACGTTTCTCAGTCAGGAGAAGGGGTTGCCGGTGCCTTTCAATTTCCCAGCGTGTCGCGCGGTGATCACAAGCTCCAGGACAGAACTTTTGCCACCTGACCTGCTAGGCTCATGGGGTCGAAGGGTTTGGCAATCACCCCCGCAACTCCCAGTTCAGCGAAGCGGCGCTGATCGTTAGGCTGTACCTTGGCGGTTAACAAAATCACCGGGATCTTCTTGGTCGTGCTGCGCCGCTGCATCTGGGCGTATGTCGTAGGGCCATCCATATCAGGCATCATCACATCCAGGAGGATAGCATCAGGCTGCTCGGCTTCCGCCTTGTCGATTCCCTCGGGGCCCGAACCAGCTGTGAGGACTTGCCATCCCCCCACTATCTCTAAACTGAGCTGGGCGACTTCCCGGATGTCGTCCTCATCATCAATCACGAGGATGCGCTTGGCTGCCATAATTTTTTTTTCTCCTGTTTTTCTAAATGGGTTTAAATGTGTTTATTGCTTGAGTCAGCGCAAGTATATCCCTAAGTATGTCTGCTTTGTGCGGTGCTGGGGGCAGGTTCACCTGCTCGCAGGCGCTCCGCAAGAACCCGGATTAGTATAGGTGTTAGGGGTTAAGAGTCAGGTGTTCCTGAAACCTAAAACCTGAAACCAATGAGACTATCCCCATGCGCCATACCCCATGCCCCATGCCCCATGCCCAATGTTAGGGTTTTGCGGGCGCGAGCGGCAGGGTGAAGCAGAAGGTGCTGCCCTCACCCAAGGTACTCTCCGCCCAAATCCAACCTCCGTGCTGCTGCACGATAGTGCGACATGATTACCGCCCAGACCCGTGCCCCCGAAAGCTCGCGAGTCGGAAGACTCCACCTGTTGAAAGCGCTCAAAAATTGTATCGAGCTTGTCAGCAGGGATGCCCCGCCCTTGGTCCGCGACAGTAATCAGCCACTCCGTAGCCGCAGGCGGCCATGCCTGCCCCTCCGCAGGCCCCCGTGCCTGCGCCCCATCCCCGCCTGCCGCAGGCGGGACGCCACTGCCGGCAGGCCGCACGCAGGCCACACGCTCGCCGGCGACCCCCTCTTGACGACAGCTCCCCCCAAATAGCGCTGGTAGGGGCAGCCCTTGTGGCTGCCCGCCGGCTGCCTGGGGCGGCTCCCGGACAAAGCCCGACAGGCAGACACTGGTTCCAGCCCGTGAAAATTTGATGGCATTCCTGAGCAGATTCGTCAGGACTTGCACGATGCGGTCGCCGTCCGCCTCTAGGGGCACCCCTTGCCCGTGCCCCAGAATCGGCTGCACCGAGAGAGAGACGCCCTGCTTCTGGGCCATCGCCTGCATTTCCTCCACCGCCTGCTTCATTAGATTGCCCGCATCGCACAGCCGTTTCTCCATAACGATCTTGCCCGACTCGATGCGCTCCAAATCCAGGATGTCGTTGATCGGGCGCACCAAGCGCTCGGTGTTGGAAAGCGCCATGTCTAGCCTGCGCTTAGCCTTATCGGGCTGGTCATTCAGAAGCCCCGCCGCCAGCAGACCCAAAGCACCACGCATTGAAGTCAGGGGCGTCCGCAGCTCGTGGCTCACCACCGAGATAAATTCATCCTTCATCCGCTCCACCGCAAGACGTTCCGTGATCTCCTTAAAAGTAACAACCGCACCGACAATCTTGCCTTGCTCCAGAATCGGCGTGCTCAGGTACTCAACTGGAAAATAGCCATTCTTTCCCCAGAACAGCTCATCAGTGACGTGGTGAGCCGAGCCATCATGCACAGAGGCATAAATCGGAGAGTGCTTAGAGGCTTCTTGTAGAGACGCCGATTTATCGCGTCGGAGGCCCGCAGACGCCGATTTATCGCGTCGGAGGCCCGCAGACGCCGATTTATCGCGGCTCTCGCCTAGAGACGCCGATTTATCGCGGCTCTGGCCAGAAGAAAGAGAAGCGTTGGAACTGCCATTAGTATGTTGGTTTAATCGCTCGCTCACCGCTCCTAACTCAAAACGCCCGCCCTCAGGCGGAAACGCCTCACCCAGCAGTTCCCTAATTTCATATCCCAGCATTCTGGATGCCGCTGGATTGACGAAAGTTATTCTTCCCCGGGCGTCTAACCCGCAAATCCCTTCTCCCGCTGAATTTAAAATTAATTCGTTTTGATGCCGCAGTCGTTCCAGGGCAGCTTCTATGCGCTTGCGGTCGGTGATGTCGCGGGCAATGGTTGAGACGCCCGTCACCCTGCCGGCGGCGTCAAAAATGGGAGAAATGGTGAGGGCGACGTTGATTATCTGGCCATCTTTCCGCAACCGCAGGGTTTCATAATGCTCCAGTCGCCCTCCCGGCTTGATTCTTTCCAGAATTTGCGGCATCTCGTCCTCATGGTCTGGTGGGGCCAGCACCGAAGAGTAGCGCCCTTTCACCTCAGACGCCGCGTAACCGTAAATCTTCTGAGCACCGGCATTCCAGCTAACAATCACCCCATCCAGCGTCTTGCCAATAATTGCGTCGTCCGAGGACTCCACAATCGACGCCAAGCTGCTGAGTTCTTCCTCTGCCTCTACGCGGTGGCTGATGTCGCGCCCGAGAACGACCAGCCCTTTTCGCGCACCGTTGGGGTGGAACAGAGGCACCTCGATCAAGTCGTAGATTTTCCCGGTTCCGTCCGGTTGGGGAATCACTTCTTCTACGCGAGACAGCGTCCCTGTTCTCCAGGCGGCTTCATCTGTCCGCTCGCAAGTGAGCAAGGCATCCCCATAAAAACTGTTGAATTCGGCAATCTGGGAATCCTTCAAACCCCGGTAATCGAGCCCTTCTAGCTGGAAAACTTCCAGCATAGCCCGGTTAGCCATCAGCCACCGCCCGCACTCATGCTTAAAGCAAACAATGTCGGGCATGGCGTTAATCAGGGTGCGCAACTGCTCAGAACTTTCTCGCAGCGCCGCCTCCACCCGCTTTCTTTCGCCGAGAACCCGCTGCAGCTGTTCGTTGGCCAAAGTCAGTTCCTCGGTTCGCGCCTCCACCTGATCCTCTAGCTGTTCGCGGTATTGCCTGAGCTCCTCCTCTGTCCGCACGCGGTGACTGACGTCGCGCAGCACCCAAAGATGGCGACCGGGGAGAAAGTTGGCCACCGCAGAATACTCCACCGAACGGGCGGTTCCCTCTGTGCGCCGCAGGCGGAAGGAGTCGGTTGCCCGCCCTCTTTCCAGGAATCGCCGCCACTGTTGCTCCAATTCCGAAAGCGGCTCAGTTGCAAACTCGACAAGATGGCGTCCGGGGAGTTCGGAGGGCGGCAAGCCGAACAGTTCCCCAGCAGCGGGGTTGGCTGCTATATACTCGCCTGAGTCATCCGCAATCACCATTGCGTCCATAGCAGCCTCGAAAACGGCTCGCAGTTGGTGTGCGCTCTCTCGCAGCGCCTCCTGTGCTTGCTTGCGCTGCGTAACATCTTGAAAATAAACGGCCAGTCCGTCTTCCCCCGGGTAGGCGTGAACTTCAAACCAAATATTGAGGGGCGGGTAAAATTCTTCAAAGCTGACGGCTTGTCCTGTTTCAACAGCTCGCGTGTACTGTTCAAAGAAAAGCGAGCCGGCGGTTTCTGTAAACACTTCCCCAATGTTCTTGCCCAGGAGTTATTCCCGCTTTTTCTGCATAATTTGCTCGGCTTGGCGGTTGATATAGGTGAGCCGCCACTGCCGGTCTAGGGCAAAAAAAGCGTCCGTAATGCTCTCCAGAATGTTAACAATCCGCCGGTTCGATTCTCGCAGCGCCTCCTGCGCCCTCTTGAGTTCGGTTACGTCCTGATTGACTACAATCGCCCCTGATATCTCTTGCGAAAGGTTCCGCAGCGGCACAGTTCAAAATCGTTTTGCGAGGCGCTGAAGCGCTCTCGATGTCAATCACTTGATTGATTGAGGTTTCCCCTTTGGCAAGCGCACGAGTCAGCGCCCACTCATCAGCTGTTACGGACAATCCAGTGTCAGAAAATTTGAGATTTTGCCAACAGCACTGATGACTGTTACTCCCCCTCTCCCCTTGTGGGAAAGCCAGTTGGGGGGTGGGGGGAAGTTCTAACGCTCCCGATTCTGCTGCGCCGGTTTCTTCACCGGCACTCTCCCCTGCAAAATCTCCTTCCCGCGCCGCGCCCGGAAACGAGGGCCATCCAAAACCGTCACCGCCCCAAATTTGTTTGCCGGCTGGATTTTATAGCAAGATTCGACCGCGCTCGTCTGTTACCCAAACTCCTACCGGGAGAGTTTCTAATACTTTTCTCAGCAGCTCTTCACTTCGCTGCAGATCGCCTTCGGTTCGCTTGCGATCGCTGATGTACCGGCAGGTGTAAAGCACTGTCCCCCCTTTTATGGCAACGCGCTTCACGCTCACCAGCAAGGTGCGCCGCTTGCCGGTTTTGCCTGCTATCTCTCGCTCGATATTCTGGATTTATCCCGATGTTTCCAGCTTATTTTTCTCAAAAATGCTGTCCCCTAGCAACTCGGCAATGTTGCCTAACTCCCGCACTTCTTCAACTGAGTATTCAAAAATAAAGTTAACATTAGGACAGACATAAGTAAAGTTCCCAGCGCTATCCGTAATAAAAACTGCTTCGGAAATGTTGCTGAGCGTAAACCGGTGCAGTTCTTCTGAAGCTCGCAGCGCCTCTTCCATTTGCTTGCGCAGCGCTGACGCGCCGCTAGCGCTAACAGTGAGGTCGCGGCTGACTACTAGCACTGCCTGCTCCTTTGCGTCGCCCACAGGAGTGGCTGCTGACTCCACGCTCACTTGTGTGCCGTCGAGCCGCAAAAAGGTTTCTTCTATAAAAGGAACTGCTTGTTTTTCTTCTGTGAGCTTTCTAATTCGCTCGAGTAAGATTTCCTGACAGTCAGGATGTACGAAATCCATTACGGGCCGTCCGATTAGCTCCTGGAAGCTGGCAGCACCGAGCAGTTTGACACCGGCAGTATTTATCAAGTCTATCTTCCCAGCTGAGCAGACGACGATCGCTTCGGGAGAAAGCTCTACGAGCTGCCGGTAGCGCTCTTCGCTTTCTCGCAGCGCTGCTTCTTTGACTCGCAGCTGGTGGCGGCGGCGCAGCGCCATGATGCCATAGGCTAAGTCGGATGCCAGTTCTTTGAGCAGCTGGACTTCCGTTTCGTCAAAGGCGTCCGGTTCGCAGGCGTAAATGGTGAGAACCCCGAAACACAGGGGGTGTTGCCGTGTAATTTTCTCCCTCACCCCATCAAACCCGCTCTCCATCAGTGGCAGGGCAATCGCTGATGCGTAGCCTCGCGCTTGCGCCCCAGCACGCCAAGGAGCGCAGGCGGGATCTGTGAGGATGTTTTGCACGATGCAAGGGGAGCCGGTGCGAATGGCGGTTTCGGCGGGATGGCAGCTAAAGCCGTTTGAAACGCACTCATCCGAGCCTAACAGTATTTCTGCGTGCAAAGCTTCGAGATAGCCGGGCGATTCGCCATACTGGGTGTGCGGGCGACAAGAGGCGTCCATTTCTGGAAAGCCGACCCAGGCTAAGCGGTAGCCGCCGGTTTCTACGATAATCCTGCAGATATCATTGAGCAACTCTGACTCTTCTGTGGCCCGCACCAGTGCTTGGCTGCAATCGCAAATGGCTCTCACGGAGCGATTGGCCCGACACAGCTCTTCTTCGTAAGCGTTGCGGGACGCGACAGCGTCCTTCTGCCGGCGCTCCCCCTGCGGGGGCGCTGCGCTAACGGTCAAGTCGTGGACGATCGCTCAATAGCCCACCAATTGCCCTCGTTCGTCTCGCAGGGCTGTAATGGTCATGTTTGCCCAAAACCTTGACCCGTCGGGGCGCACACGAACCCCAACGTCAACACACTGACCGGCGGTGAGTACCAGCTGCAGTTCTTTTTCCGGTTTGCCGCACTCGATGTCTTCCCTCGGATAAAAGCAACAGAAGTGCTCACCCAGAATCTGTTCTGAGCGATACCCCATAATGCGCTGAGCGCCGGCGTTCCAGCTGACCACCTTTCCTTCGGTGTCCAGCATGAAAATCGCGTAATCCCTAACGTTTTCCACTAGCAAGCGGAAGTCTAAAACCGGCATCGCCGCACTCAGCTGTTTCAGTTCCTCGGACAGCCGCCCGCACCGCAACAGGTTTTCCACCCTCAACTCCAGCTCCACCGGCTCGATGTTAGCTCCGATAGCGTCGTCCGCCACACCCCCCAGTACAGACGCCCCCATCTCTGCCTGGGGGCGTTCCGCCACCAGCAGCACCGGCAAAAATACTGGCTCGCTGGCGGCTTTTAGGGCGGATAGAAGCTGATTGTGCCGGTGGAGAGCCGCACTGTCCGCAATGCAAAGGTCGAAGCTCGGCGGCGAAGCTGGGAGTGCCGCCAAATTGCCGTCTGCCGCACCCGCCAACCAGCCACTCGCCACCTCTTCGGCGAGCAGTACCTGGTAGTGGTAGCTCAGGCAGTTGGCCAGCTGGCACTGGATTTCCTTGTCATCGAGCCGGAGCAAAATTTTTTGCGTTCTTGGGCGGCTCATTTTTCAGCCTCCGGATGGGGGCGGGTTGATTACAATCTTTTGTTGTCTGGCTCCCTTTTTCGGGTGAGCAAGCCCCTACAAACCGGGGGGCGTCGCTGGCGGAGGCTCTGGTGGGGCGGGTTTATTCATATCCGGCGCTGTGCTGGAAATATCTTCAGTGAACCCGCCCCTACAGACTACAGGGGGTTGCCGGTCGTGGCTGTTCCCGGCTGCCTTATCCCCTCCCGCAGACCGACCAGAATTGTCTGCGATGCGTAGCTACGGGTTAACACCAGTCTGTACTTGCATTTTAGCGAGCAATGGGTATCAGATTTTCCCTGTAGAACTCCCCCGGAGCCGCACAGAGGCGACATGTCGCGTCTCTACAGCTTGACGAACTGCTTTCAAATTGCAGTCAAGAACGGGGGGACTGCCTCCGGGCAGTAGGGGCCGGTTTATCTTCGGGGCGGGTTTCCAGATAATATTTACTGCCCGGAGATATTTCGGATGAGTAAGCCACTGCAAGCCACCAGCAGACCTCTCTCTACAACCCAGCCCCTACTGCTGTAAAACCCCTCACCCCTCACAATCCGCTTGTTTACGCTTGCCTTCCCGGTTGGGATTGCCCAATTTAGGGGGGCACGCCGGGGGATCATGCCGGCACTCGCCAATCCATACCTGTTTTTATCCTACTCGAAGAGCGTTTGTCAGGGGGCTGTAAACCCCACGGCTTCAGCTGTCAGTCATGGTGTTGGTGCACCCTGCAAGCTTTCGGGACAAATCTCTCTTAAAGAGGGGGGCGCTCCCCGCGCGGGAGGGCCGGCAATCCGAAAGAATGGTATTTACAAAGCCACCGCTTGAGACGGGGGTTTTGTATATATGCTTTCTTCCGGAAATAAGAAATGTGCCCAATTGGGCACAAACTAGCCCAGACAGCTGGGTGCCCAGTGCCCAATCAGACGCTCCCAATGCCCAATTCCCAATTTTTCCCGCAACAAATTTTGAATATTTCCCAGACAAAGCGAGGCGTTCATGTTATACTAAAAAAATCCACCTCTAAACATTAATCTTCCACAGCCGCTCCCAGTCTTCAGGCGTGTCAATGTCTGCGGCTCCCTCCGGAAAGGGAATGCGAGCCACACACTGGCTGTATTTTCTAATAATCTCTTTAGCCCCCCTGTCACCTTTAAGACTGGCCAGTTCTGAAAACAATCTCCGGCTGAAAAGGGCCGGCACACCTAACGTCCCCGCATACTCTGAAGCGACAATAGGTTGACCTGTCAGAGAGTAAATCTCGACAAGCTTATTAATACTTTGGGCGGATACGAAAGGCTGGTCGCAAAGCATAAGCACCACTGCCTCTAGCTCTTGATAATCGGCATTCAACGCTGCAATCCCACTGCGAATAGAAGAACTAATCCCCTCCGCCCAATGCTCGTTTTCTACCACCCGCACGGACAGCTGGCTGACCTCATTTC
>CAZJNL010000078.1:0-10653 GCA_964546515.1 uncultured Oscillatoria sp. | reverse complement strand
TCGATGCCGGCTCGCTGCTTTTCAAAAATGGCATTGTGGGGGGAAATGAAATCGTGATGGGTGTGTCCCCACTCGTGCCGGTCAAAAATCGCCAGCAGCCGCGCGAGGGGGGGATATATCCAAGTGGGAACCGGCGCAAACTTAGCGGTGAGAAGATTTAAAGCTTGTTCGTTATAGTTGGCGAAGTCTTCGTAGCTTTCCACCTCGCCGTAACCCATCAGCAAGACAGCAACACGGTTGCTGCCGGCATCTGAGAGGGGGAGATGTTCTTGCAGTTTTTCAGGGGTGGCTACCACGTCAGGTTTCTCCATGCGATGAGTGTGAGGAGCCAATAGCGCTGGGGCATAGCCTGGTGGGGTGTGGAGATGCCGCCAGCGTAAGGCGTCCGTTTCTCTAGATTAGCAACCCAGGGGGGGGGATAGGGGCTGGCAAGGGTTAAGAAAGAATAAGGAAAAAGAAAGAAGGCAGAAAGTTCTCCACCGCCCCCGGTTCAGACGCGATAAACCCCTGTCTCTACAAGAGATATCCCCACTGCCCCCGGTTCAGGAGAATGTCACGACTCGATCCCGACCTTCATTTTTAGCGCGGTAAAGCGCGGTGTCAGCCGCTTGGATCGCCGCCGCGCCGGTGAAACCGTGGTCAGGGAAAATGGCCACCCCGATTGAGAGCGTCACCGGCCCGAGACACTGAGAGCGGTACTGGATATTCAGGGATTTCACGCCGGCGCGGATTTGCTCGGCTCGCTGCAGGGTAATATCCAAAGAAGCCTCCGGCAAAATCAGCAGGAACTCCTCCCCACCGTAGCGACAAACAATATCCGACTGGCGAACATGTTTTTGCAAAAACAGGCTCAGTGCCCGCAACACTTCATCCCCGGCATCATGGCCAAATGTGTCGTTAAAATGCTTAAAGTAATCCACGTCTAGCATGATGATTCCCAGAGTTTTCTGCCCGCGAGAGGCTCGGTACACCTCTCGCTGCAGAGCGTCTTCCAGATAGCGCCGGTTGAACAAACCCGTGAGCGGGTCGCGAATGCTTTGGTTGTGCAAAGTTTCGCGCAATTTTAAGTTAGCCAAAGCCAGGGCAATCTGTTCCGAGACAGTGCCAGCCAGCAGCTGTTTAGCCTGTGTTAAGCGGTTATTTTCTGAGGAACTCAAATACAGCACCCCCATTGCTTCCCCCTGAGCCATCAGGGGGACGCAGCAATATTCAGCCGGCAGCGGGTTTTGGTGCAAATGTTTGCAGAGCAAACCTTGGTGCGTGTTCTCAACCGAATGCAGCTGTCCCCGCCGCAGCGCCCAACATTCATTGGGTGTGAAAAGTCGCTCGCTAGTTACGGGTGCGCCCCAGGTGACCACCGCCTCAACCAGTTTTCTAGAGGCGCTCAGCATGAAGAGTCCGCCGTTGAGATTGGGGAACAGCAATTTAACGCCTTGGGCAATCACAGTATAGGCTTCCCTTACAGTGAGACAAGCTTGCAGTAAATCGCTCATTTGGCCTAGCTGGGTGAGATCGGAATTGCGCTGTTCTAGTTCATTTGTTTTCTGGTAGAGTGATTCCTGCGCTTGCTTGCGTTCCTCGATTTCTGCTAGCGCCCGATCCCGCATCGCTTTATAGTCTTGGATGCGGTTTGTCAGGTAGGTAACGTCCTCGATAACCAAAAGTGCGTAGAAACCCGAACCGGTTAACCGGCGCACAGCGGTGACAGTGGTGTGCTGGATGCGCAACTGTTCGTTGGGCAGGCGTGAGGGAATCAGGTGCTTGTGAAGCTGGGAAGAAAAGATCGTAGGCGGTCCGCCTTCAAAGATTTGTTTCAGGCGACTGGAATACTTCGGCTGTAGCAAGTGAGGGAAATAATCCCCAACGCTCGCCCCCACAATTTTGCTTTTGGGGATGAGAGTCCAGTCTTCGAGGCATTTGTTCCAAAAAAGAACGATAAAATCTTCCCGAACAACGCACACTCCCACCGGCATGCGATCGAGAATGCCAAACTTTTCTTCAACCCGTTCCAGCTCGTCCATCATTCCGCCCCATAAGTTTGTTGAATGGCAGCCAGCAATGCCTGGAATGAACCCAACTTGAAAATCACGATGATGTCCCCTTCAATTTGCAGCTGTTCGATGGTGAAACTGGCTTGCGCCAGCAGGATGGTTGCCTTGGGATCGGGGCTGTTGTCAGTGAGCAGTTGCGCGACGATACCCTCGATGTAAGTGGGGAGCGAATAGTTAAAATCCTGATCGAGCAAGTTGCTAATCGCACCCATCAAGCCGCTAATAAAGATATTGCCCACCTCGGTGAGCGCACCAATCTTGACTTCATCCAGATCGGCTGCGCCCAGATCCTCATTGCAGATGGCGGCGACTAGCTTAGAAGCGCTGTCTGTGGGGAAAACCAGCTGTGCGCTTCCGCTCAGCGAGCCATTAAAGCCAAGCCTCACAGCAGAAAGATCGTCCAGTCCGAGCCGTTTGTACAGTTCCTCTTTTGCCTGCTGCGGGGAGAGGATTTGCAGGGCAGGGATTTGCAAGCAGATGTGGGAGCCGATCATTTCGTTGAGGACGCTGGCGGCTCGCCCCACACCGATGTTCACCACTTCCCGCAAGGCATCCAGTTGAGTCAGTGTCAGTTTCATGGGGCGTTTTCCTCTTTGAAACTGAGAGCTTTTTTAACCGCCTCTTGCAGCTCACCCGGTTTGGGGGGTTTGTAAAGAACGTCAAGAGCTCCCAGATTTAAACATTTCTGGCGAGTGGTGCCTTGGGTGTCGGCGGTGATAAAAATCACGGGAATCTTCAAGGAGCGGTCATTTAAAGCCTGGAGAACTTCCAAACCGTTAATATCCGGGATTAAGAAATCCAGCAAAATACAGTCTGGATTGTGAGTTTGAGCCATCTGGATCGCTTCTTCTCCATTGCTCGCCTCTAGAATTTCGTGTCCTTCTTTTTGCAAGATGCGGCGAACCATTATGCGCATTATCTGGGCGTCATCTACAATTAAAATTACCGCCATTTGCTTGGGCCTTTAGTGAGTTTTAGAATCTCCCATTATTGGCCAGTAAAAGCCTGGTTGACAAGCTGCTAATACTGCCCTATTAATTGCTAAAAAGATGGGAATGTCGAGAAAATATATCAACCTTTACTTACTCTACCAGTAGGGTGCGTTAATAGCGCACCCCACTGCTGGGACGGCATAACCTGGGGCAAGCATACCTACCTCTGATGCAATTGACGCTCGGAAAAATTTCTCACATTTCTACCCTACCGCAATCACGACGCGGTCGCGCCTCAGAGCCTTAGCGCCTAAGAGGGCACAGCGCCAGGATCGCAGCAGTGCCGGTGAGGGCGTGTTCTGGGAAGATGGCCACCCCGAAGGAGGCGGTAATGGCACCGAGAGGCATTTGGCGATACTCGACATTCAAGTGCTTGACGGCTTCGCGCAGCAGCTCGGCTCGCTTCCAGGCCACCTCCAGGCACGCCTCCGGCAAAATCAGCTCCTCGTACCGCCGTACCGGCAGGCAATATCGGAACCCCGGACGTGTTTTTGCAACAATTGTCCCACTTCCCGCAGCACTGTATCGCCGGCAGAGTGACCGAAGGTGTCATTGAAGCGTTTAAAATGGTCAGCATCGCTTGTAATCACGCCCAAGGGCTGCTGCTTTCGCTCGGCTCCTGAATTGTTGTATCTCGCACATTTGCCAGACGGCTTCGCTGTGGATTTTTCCCGGTCGGGTACAGCAACCTGTCTAAAATACGTTTAATTGTTTTTTCTATGTAGGTTTGGCCGTGCGGGTTTTTTGTGCTGTAGGAAACTGCCAGATGCGTTGCTGAGGTATTCCTTTGAAATCAGCAATGAAACGTAAATTTTAAGAGTTGACAGGGAGCGGTATTGGGGGTATAATATTTCCCAACCCGCTCGAGCTGTGTTTCCGGTTCAGGAGGCGGCTACCGTGCGGTCGCGCCCCTCCATTTTAGCGCGGTAGAGCGCCGCATCAGCGGCTCGGATAACCGCCTCGCCGGTCAGACCGCAGTCTGGGAATACAGCCACGCCCAAAGAAAGGGTAATCCCACCGAGGGGTTGCCGGTGATGCTCCATATTTAAGTGTTTAACGCCCTCACGCAGCTGCTCAGCTCGCAGCTTGGTGTACTCCAGAGACGCCTCCGGAAGAATCAGCGTGAATTCCTCACCGCCATACCGGCAGGCAATATCTGAAGAGCGGATATGTTTTTTCAAGAACAGACCTAACTCTCGCAGCACAGCATCACCGGCAGAGTGACCGAAGGTGTCATTAAAGCGCTTAAAGTGGTCAACATCGAGCATAATAATACCCACAGATTGCTTTCCTCGCTCGGCGCGGTGTATTTCCCGCGTCAGCGACTCTTCCAGATAGCGCCGGTTGAACAAACCCGTGAGCGGGTCGCGAATGTTCTGGTGCTGGAGGGATTCGTACAGTTTTAAATTGGCAAGCGCCAGAGAAATCTGCCGAGACACCGTCACCGCCAACTGCTGTTTTGCTTTGGTTAATTGCCCCGTTTCCATAAAGCTCAAATACAGCACCCCCAGTGTTTCCCCTTGCGCCGCCATCGGGATGCAGAAATACCCACTGGGCAAAAACTCGTGCTGCAGGTGGTTGCAGCTCAAACCGCTGCGAGTGTCTTCAACAAGATGAGGCTGGCCCCGGCGCAGCCCTATACATTCATGGGTTGAAAACAGCGTATGGCTAGTCATGGGTTTGCCCCAAGTAGTAATCGCTTCAACCAGGTTTCTGGAATTACTGATCGTAAACACCGCTCCCGAATTATTGGGGAATAAGAGCGGCACTACCTGGGCAATCACCTTACAAGCCTCCTCGCGGGTCAGGCAGCTTTGCAGCAGATCGCTCATGTGGCTGAGCAAACTAATTTCGTCGTTGCGCTCCTCCAATTCCTTCACCCAAGCCTTGAGTTGCTGGTTAGCTTGCTGCAGCGCCTCCTCCGCTCGCTTGCGCTCCGAGATATCTCGATTGATAGCAATCAGAAACAAAGGTTTGCCTGTTTTGTCGCAAAAAGCTTTAGCCGTCGTTTCTATTTCAATAAACGCTCCATTTTTTTGCCTGCAGAGAAGTTCTTCGCAAAACACCCCTGTTTCCTGGATTTGGTTGATAATCTTGGCCACCGTCACTCCCTTACTGTCATGCCGGTACAGATAATTCACCGACTTGCCAATCACTTCGTCAGCCGGGAACCCAAAAATTTGTTCTGATTTGCCCATCCATTTTTGAATATTTCCCTCCAAGTCGGTGAGCACCATAGAATCAGGCATTTGTTTCAACACTTCATCCGAAAAACGCAGCACCTCTTCCGCCTGTACGCGGTGGGTGATGTCGAAAAACGAAAACACTACCCCATAAGGCTCCCTCTGGTTGGGTCGAAACAAAGGTCGGGCATTCACAGAAATCCAAGTCACCATTCCTTCCGGTTTGCGAACCCCCATAACCACATTAGACTGCGGTTCGCCGGTGCGCAAAGTCACCATCGCCGGGTGAATCTCAGCCGGGAAAGGAGAGCCATCTTCGTGAATCGCACTCCAGCGCAAAGCCAGGGACGACCGGCCCATCATCTGACGGGCTGAAACTCCGAGAATCCGCTCAGCGCTGGCATTGCAAGTGCTGCTCCTCCCGTCTGCGTACAGCAGAACAATCCCCTCAGCTGCAGTCTCGATCGCGGAGCGATAGCGCTCTTCGCTCTCCCGCAGCGCTTCCGCCGCCTGCTTGCGCTCCGTAATGTCGCGGCTGATTTTCACGAAACCGCGCAGGATTCCGCTATCGTCTCGCAAGGCTGTAATCACCACATTTGCCCAGAACCGTGACCCATCTGCGCGGACGCGCCAGCCCTCGTCTTCCACCCTGCCGCTGGCTGCAGCCAGCACCAGCAAACGCTGCGGTTTGCCTTGCTGAATGTCTTCCGGTTGATAATATCACGAAAAATTCTTGCCAAAGATTTCTTATGCCCGATACCCTTTAATCCTTTCCGCTCCGCGATTCCAACTCACCACATGTCCGCTGGGGTCTAGCATGAAAATCGCGCAGTCTTTGACACCCTCCACCAACAAGCGATAGATTTCTTCGCTCTGCCGCAGCGCTTCCAGAACCCGCACGCGCTGGGTAATGTCTCGATTTATGCCGCGATAGCCAAGGAATTTACCCTCTGAATCGAAAACTGGAACTCCACTGGTTTCCAGAACAACCAGCCGCCCGTCTTTGTGGAGATTTGTGTTTTCCAGACATGAGAATAGCTGTTGCTGGGCAACAATCGGGCCCCAAATGTTAGCAGCGCGAAAAGCCTCTTCTGGAGGCATCAGATCGAAGGGGGTTTTGCCCAGCACTTCTTCCGGCTGGAAACCCAACAAGTCGCGCACTTTGGGGTTGGTATAGGTGTAGACACCATTTGCGTCCACTTCCCACACCCAGTCGCTGGCGGTTTCCACTAAATTGCGGAACCGCTCCTCGCTCTGTCGCAGCGCTTCCTGATTTCCGCATGCCACAATTTCTTCTAGCTGTTTTCTGCTGAACTGTGCCGTTTGAGCGAGATAGACTGCCAGCGCCAGCAGAACAGTGACTGCAATTCCTGCGGCTAACACTACTTCCGGGAGACGGGATTGCTCCAAAGCCACTAACTCGGGTGCCGGCATGACTCGCACGCGCCAAGTGGCTCCATAAAACTCTACTTTTTCTTCTCCAACCCACTTCGGATTCGGTTTGCCGGCGCGATTGCTGCGGTAGATTTCTCGCTCGCCATCGAAAATAGATATGGCGTATCCGCGCCTGATGTTCTGGTTGAGGATGCCATCCAACAATTCCTGAGTGCGAAAGACTCCGAGAATGTACCCGTCGGGCGATTTTGGATTTTGAATAACGGATTTTGGACTGAGCGCTCTCCCCCGCACCCCTGCTGTAGAGACGCGACAGGTCGCGTCTGTACATTGCGGCGCTTCTGAGAAAATCGGGACACACACCAGGATACCCTTGCCACCTTGCGCCAGATTGACAGAATCCGTGACTGTCACTTCTTGCCGGCGGCTGCGCTCGCTTAAAAGGGCCTGCCTGCCCTGCGCAGCCAATGCGGGGTTGAGATTTTCAGCCGCCTGAGAAGCTGGTGGGGGCACAATCGAGCCGGTGTTCAACTCGGAGTCCACCGACTCGATGGCAAGGTATCCGCTCCAGTGCTGAATATAGAGTGCCGCCTCCGCTTCCCATTGCTTTTGGGACGGCTTTGCCGAATTCTCCCAGCGCTTTCCCAGCCAGACTAGGGCCTGGATTCGCTGTTGCATCTGATTCGCCAGTTCGATTTTGACGCTCGCCGCTTCTAGTTCTGTCTGACGCTGAATCTGAGCGCCTTCGTCTGCCGCCAGTGCCTGCCAGAGGAATATAGTGATGATTAAGGCGACGCTGCCAACCTGCAGGTGCAGAAAACGCCGCGCAGCGGACACTCGCCCCAGGACAAACGCCCTCAGGGTTGGCCAACGCTGGGACGGGCTTTCTTTTTTCGTGAAAAGTTTAGATACTTTTTTTGTTTTCATCAAGGTTTAATCAAACGATCTATGTTTATAGTTTCTTACTAAAAGGATGCCTCTGTTTGGTCTGCTAAAGTACCTTTCCCCTCGTTCCCCGGCAGCAGCCCAGGAACGCGGCTCGGTCGGCTCTGCCTGCTTTCAAGGGACAAGCTGACTGCCGACTTTCAAGGGACAAGCTGATTAAAAGCTTAACAGCTTATCTTTGCTCCCCTTTCCGTAAAGATTATTAAAATTTCTATTTCTAATAGTTCGCACATTATAGCTACCTTTGCGCTATAATAAAAAACCCCTCCACTGGGTGAAGAGGGGCGGCGTCAGGGGACAGGGGGAGAGGGGGAGAACTTTTCAAGCTAGTTCCTTGTTCCTTCTTCCGGGGAGAGGGAGAGAGGGAGAGAGGGAGAGAGGGAGAGAGGGGGAGAGGGGGAGAAGATGATCCTAAATTCCTCCTCACCCCCCTGACTGCAACGCCGTAACCGTCCGGTCGCGCCCCGACTTCTTGGCGCGGTACAAGGCGGCGTCAGCAGCTTGCAGCACCTCGTCCCGGGTCAGGCCGTTTTTGGGAAAGCAGGCCACCCCCAGGGACAGCGTTACCGGCCCGAGGGGCTGACGCCGGTGCTGGACGTTCAAGTGCTTTACTCCTATGCGCAGCTGCTCGGCTCGCTGTTGGCTGAGCTCCAAGGACGCCTCCGGCAGAATCAGCGTGAACTCCTCGCCCCCATAGCGGCAGGCAATATCTGAACCCCGGATAGATCCTTGCAAAAACATGGCCAATTCTTGCAGCAGGGTGTCACCGCCGTCGTGACCGAAACTGTCGTTGAATTGCTTGAAGTAGTCAATGTCAATCATGATAATACCTAAGGGTTGACCGGCGCGAGCGGCTCGGTGCAACTCCCGCTCTAGGAACTCTTCCATGTAGCGCCGGTTGAACAAACTGGTGAGCGGATCGCGAATGCTCTGGCTTTTGAGGGTTTCCCGCAGTTTTAAGTTGGCCAAAGCTAGGGCAATGTGTTCGGACACTGTACTCGCTAAATTCTGTTTGCCCTCAGTTAATTTTCCCAACTCTGGCGAACTCAAATACATCAGCCCCAAGGTTTCCCCCTGCGCCATCATCGGCACGCACAAAGACTGTTCGGGCAGGGGTTGCTGGTAATGCTGGCAAGCCAATCCGCTGCGGGTGTTTTCAAACAGGTGCTCTCGCCCGCACCGCAGGGCCCAGCAATCATTCGGTGCGAACACCGGCTGGCTGGTAAGGGGCTCGCCCCAGGTGGTCGCGGTTTCCACCAGATTTCCTGAGGCACTTATTATATAGATCGCCCCTGAGTAATCGGGGAACAGTTTTTGCATCAGCCGGGGAATCACCTTGTAGGCTTCCTCCAGGGTGACGCACGCTTGCAGCAGATCGCTCAGCCGGCTGAGCAACCTGATTTCAAAGTTGGCTTCCGACAGTTCCCGCACCAGCTGCTCAACTCGGGAGGTGTGACGCTGGTATTTCAGCAAATAGGCAGTCACAAGGCCACTGAGAATTAACCCGCCGGTGAAAGTCGTCCAGGCTAGGGGGTGTTTTTGCGCCCCTCGATACTCCGGGGCGAGTGTGAGTTGCAGTGACCAGGTGCGGTTGGCGACATTCAGCCTGCGCCTGCAAGCCGCTGGCTTGGGACATGAAAACCGCGCCCGGTTCTGGATCTCTTCGCTGTCCGGCTCTACAATCGCCCGCTGCGTTTTTGAGTCATAAAAGGCCAGAAAGTTGTCTTCTGCCCCTGCTGTCTCGTCCGAAAGTAAAAAATTCAGGTTTCCCCAGTCCAGCCCCTCTGACGATACCCTGACAAAATTAGCCAGATTAAAAATGCCGGTGACAAATCCTTTTAAGTTCTGGCGGCGAGTTTGGGGAGTGTTGTGGGGGCGGCTGTTCGGGTAAATGGGCAGCGCCACCGCCAATGATGGCCGGTCGCCCGTCAGCAAAAGCCGCCCCGTGGCGGCGAGGGTGCCGGTGTCCCGCGCTTTTTCTAAGGCTGAGCGGAGTGTGGCGTCGGAGCCAAAGTCGAAGCCGGCCATGTTGCGAGCCATTGGCTCGATGTAGGTTGCCGGGAAATATTCCTGGCGCGGCGCAGCCCGGCTCCTCGTTCCTTGAGGCTCTCGTTCCACAATTTGGAAGTTGGGATAGCCGAGGGCAGTTTCTGCCTCAAAAGCCTGCCGGTCGGCATTGGACACGCGAGGCAGCCACGCCAGCGCTTCCGCACTCGGATGGCGAGACAGGGTGCCGCCGGCAAACAGCTTGAACTCTTTTTGCTCAACCTCATCAGAGGATGCCGCGTAGAAGTCCCCAACGGTTTGGATTGCCTCAAGATGGCTGTTGATACTTTTCTGCATGGCCGCAGCCAGGTTGTCCGCTCGTTTCTGCAGTTCGGCGCTCAGGCGCTCCTGCTCCCAGTTCCACGCAAGAATTGACGCTACGATAGATAGTGCAACACCGGCGCACAGCACCACTCCTGCCTGGATGTAGCGTGGCAGAAAGGAAACTTTCATTACGGCACTTAGCCCCAGGCGCGACCCATTCATTGGAAGTCCCTGCTGCGTATCTAATTCAGTTATAGACGTTCGGTGCAAAGGAAAGTGTGTCGCTGGTGATTGCATTTTTGTCAAGCCCCTGTAGAGTGTGTGCGATCGCGCCTGCTGCTAAGAGCGCTGGCATCCAGTACCAACAGGCATGCCAGCGCCATTTTTACGCAGAAATAGTTTCTCTAAACCCCACCCCTCTCACACCTTCTCCAATCGCTCCAACTGACTCGCTCCTGCAAAAGGGAGCGCCATTCTATCTTAGCCAAAACCAGGGCCATTTGTGAGCGCACTTCGGTCGCCCCAGCCCGCTGTTGGGTTTTGGCTTGCTGTTCATCGATACAGGCTTGTAGAGCCTGCGATCTGATTTCACTAAAGTTAACGGACAGTGCCATTAACTTTTTACTTCTAAATATAGAGAAAACTTGTGAAGGAACTGTGAAGTTTTTTGAGAGACTTGAAATTTTCCGGTTATATTAAGAATCTCTAAAAAGCTGAACGGGGAAAATTGTCCGGCGTTTTATATCTAACCAAAATTTAAATAATTAAAAATAACAA
>CAZJNL010000077.1:0-10703 GCA_964546515.1 uncultured Oscillatoria sp. | reverse complement strand
TCCCCCGCTCCCCCGCTCCCCCGCTCCCCCGCTCCCTTGCTCTTCCTGTCCTAACCAATATGACTGCTGCTATATCTCTTCCCTTACCCGCTAAACAGTAACAGTCTAGCCGCCCCTGTCACAAACCATAAGTAAAGCAGTACAACAGTCACGTTCAGCGGTGGGAGTTGACCTTCGCTTCTCCACAAGAATTTTGCTCCCGTCCGAGCCATCGCGTTGTTGGAGCGAATTACGCAACAGATAGCTGACTCACAGCACGGCAAGAGCTTTAAAACAGCGACGTGTCAACTCTATGCGAGCGGCTGAATCTTTCTTGTTACGAATATCGATATTGGTGGCAAAAAAGTAAACATTCTCTCCTTTTTCCAAATAACCCACATACCATCCAATATTCGGGATCGAGTCGTTACCAAAACCAAACCAACCTGTCTTGGCTCGGATTGTGGAGTCTGGAGTTTTTTCAGTAATCATTATGTCTTTGACGATGGAGAGCGTTCTCTCCGAAAAGGGTAAGTCGTTCTTATAGAGACGGTGGAGAAATTGTATTTGCTGTTGAGGTGTGATTCGTAATTTCCCATTTAACCAGAATTGATCGATATCCTCCTTACTACCAATTTCTTGGTTGCCGTATCCTGCTTGAATCACCCACTGTTTCATTCGGTAGTACCCCACGCGGCGAGCTAGAACTTGATAAAACCAGACGGCGGAAAGCTTGAACGCCTCTCTCAGATTCAAGTCTCGATTCCATTCAGGAAGCTCTCTTTGAATTCCGTCCCAAGTGAGAACTGCTATTTCATCCGAAATCACCCCAGTTTCTAACGCAATCAGGGAATTGAGAATTTTAAATGTTGATGCAGTTGGAAAATCCGTTACATTTCGCTGTGGGTTATGTTGAAAGACACGATCGTTCTTCGAGTCATAAATGATAATCGAACCCTCAACCTCCAGTTCTTGGAACTGTCGCCCAAAATCAACGTTCTGAGCAACATTTTTCGGGAGCGGGGTCTTAAGTGTGGATTGTGGCATGGTTGATGCTGGTTGCACTGTTGGAAATAGGAAAAAGACAGTGCAGATCAACGAAACAAGAGCAGTGCTTGTAAAGCGCACGATTCGGTTCATAGTCTTACGTTAGTTAGTGAGTTCATGCAACCAGCGGGCCCACATTCAGCCCGTTGATGCCAAAACCACTTGAATTTTAACCCGATTTGATTTTCTTGCCGGTACTATAGCGGTTCTCAGTTGAATGAAGTGCGCCCCAGAAACCCGGTTTCTTTAAGAAACCGGGTTTCTCACAACCTCACTAATATGAGAAACGCTATAGAGATATAGCAATGGACAGTCAGTTTAGGACAAGGCCAGAACGCTCGCTCGCTATATATACAGTTGGCAATTTGCAACTCGCTGGGCATAAACCCCGCCAAAGTCGCGCTGCCATCAGGGTGCATCTACTAGACCGGAGCATCACGTCTCGCTGCCATTCCAGCCGGCGCAGGGAAGGGAGCACTGTTCCTTCCCTGTCCCGGTGGTCGAGGCACTGAGGGTGTTTGCCGGCACGACGGGGTGCCGGCACTCGTTCCAGAAACAGGTTGTGCTTTGGGACAACTCGCCGGTCGTTCCAGGCGCTAGGGAACAGGAGACACCGGCACCCACCTACCAGGCGACGCTGGCTGTTGCCCGCAGTAACAGGGGGTGCGCCCACCACAGCAGCAAAACAAAGCCGGTGACGCCCAAATAAGCCGGACGGATAAACTCTCGCCACTCAAAAGTTTGACGTCCTTGAAGGATAGCCAGAAAAGGGACAACTGAAGTTCGAGATTTCACAGCCTCAAACGCTTCACCGTAACGAGCTTTGAGGCGGCGGTCGCCATGCCAGACAGCAAACAAATGGTGCAGCACTAGACCGATGGAGGTGAGCAGGGTGAAAGACGTGCCAATCCAGAGTGTGTGGCCAACACACCAAATCACCTGGCCCACCATCTGGGGGTGCCTGGTGACGCGGATGATGCCGGTTTCGTAAAGGTGGACTTGGGGCTTTTCAATCGCCGCAATTTCCAGGAGGTTGAAAGTGGCTGGATAGAGAAACAGGAAAGAAATCGCCGACAGCACCCACACCAGCGGTAGCGCCGCCGGCACGCCTTGCACCTGCCACAGCTGCTTTCCGTCGTAGCGGTGGTTAAAGAAGTAGACGATCAGCACCACCGCCAGGGGGAGGCTAACCAGGGCAAACAGAATGCGGTAAAGCCGCGCACCGATCAGTTTCTCACCCCAGGGTCGCAGAGCCGCCAAGCCGCTGTGGGCAACAGCAAAACCCAGCAGAAGTCCGAACATCGTGAAATGGCTGGGAGTCAGCCAGTCATAGGACATCGCAGTAACTCTAATGGACAAAAAACACTCAACACCGATCGCAGCTCTGGGGACAGTCGGGCAATTCCTGATAGATTCAGAAAAGACCGAATAACCCATAGCTTTTATATATTTTTAAGAGCGGGTAAATCTTAATACAACAGAGGGCGCTAACGATGAGAAGGGATACCGATCCCCTGTTGTGCTACTGTCGTAGTCGTTGAGGCCCCAAAACCCAATGGGCAACCTATGAGTCCAGTCCCCACCCGTAGAATCAGTTAGTTGTCTCAAGGCTCCTTTCTCCGTTCAGGTTAAGCCATATGTCCGACCTTCCTTTTACGTTAGATCAGTTACGCATCCTCAAAGCCATCGCCGCTGAGGGCAGTTTCAAACGGGCCGCTGATAGCCTCTACGTCTCGCAGCCAGCCGTCAGCCTGCAAGTGCAAAACTTAGAGCGGCAGTTGGATGTGCCATTGTTCGACCGGGGGGGCCGGCGGGCACAACTTACAGAAGCGGGACACCTACTGCTCAGCTACGGAGAAAAAATCCTCACCCTGTGCCAGGAAACCTGTCGCGCCATTGAGGATCTGCAAAATCTTCAAGGCGGCACCCTGATTGTGGGCGCGTCTCAGACAACAGGCACCTATCTCCTCCCCCGCATGATTGGGATGTTCCGGCAGCGGTATCCCGATGTAGCGGTGCAATTGCACGTTCACTCAACCCGCCGCACGGCTTGGAGCGTGGCCAACGGCCAGATAGATTTGGCGATCGTCGGTGGTGAGGTTCCCCCAGAATTGCAAGAATCCCTGCAAATCGTCGCTTATGCCGAAGACGAGCTGGCCCTCATCCTGCCGGTGTTTCACCCGCTCGCTAAAATCGATACGATTGAAAAAGACGACCTTTACCAGCTGGAGTTTATCACCCTCGACTCCCAATCGACCATCCGCAAGGTGATTGACCAGGTACTGACTCGCTGCGGTATTGACACGCGCCGTCTCAGGATAGAAATGGAACTGAACTCCATAGAAGCGATTAAAAATGCCGTGCAAGCCGGTCTGGGAGCCGCCTTTGTCTCGATTGCGGCCATAGAGAAGGAGTTGCAGATGGGTATCCTGCACCGCTGCCAAATCGAAGAGGTTGTGGTGAAGCGCATGCTGTGGGTGATTTACAACCCCAATCGCTACCGTTCGAAGGCGGCAGAGGCGTTTAGCCGCGAAATTTTGCCCCAGTTTGCCACCCTGGGACTGGACAAGTCTCTGCTAGCGCCTTTTTCTTTAGAAACAGCCACCCCCAACTCGACTGGCAGTTAATCGAGGTTAGGCTATAGGCTAGAAGCGATAGGCTTCAGGAAACCTGTCGCGCTTAAAGCCCCTCGCCCATTGCTGATTATAGCGGTTTTCATTAGGGTGAAGTACGCACCCCATACCAAACGTGCTACTATATGCGTGTTGCCGGGGGCTGCTGATAACTAATCCCTATCAGGGACTGAAAATGGAAATTCTTTGCACCCGACCGGGCTGCCCCCGCCCCCTCAACTATTTTGCCGATCTCGATGACAGCGCCACTCTCAAAACGGTGCAGCAAAAGTATTGCATGGCCTGCGGAATGCCGCTGATTTTGAGCGGGCGATACCTGCCGGTGAAGCTGCTGGGGCAGGGAGGATTTGGGGCGGCGTTTCTAGCCCGCGATCGCTACACTCCCGCCATGCGCCGGTGCGCGGTTAAACTGTTGCAGCCCGGCGGCGACTTGAGCCCGCAACAGCTGCAAATCGCCCAAAACTTATTTGAGCGGGAGGCGGTGGTTTTAGAGGAACTGGGCAACCAGCACCCCCAAATTCCAGATTTGCTGGCTTTCTTTCCCTTAGAAGTCCCCAGCCTGCAACCGGGATCGCAGGATCAGTTTTTCTATCTGGTGCAGGAATTCATCGACGGGCAGAACCTGGAGCTGGAACTGGCGCAAAAGAGCCAGTTCTCTGAGGCTGATGTGTTCGAGGTGCTGCAGGAAATGCTCAAGGTGCTGCAATTTGTCCACGAACACGGTTCCATCCACCGGGACATCAAGCCGGCTAATATCATGCGCGACCGCAATGGCCGGCTCTATTTGCTGGATTTCGGAGCCGTCAAGCAGGTGACTTTGGGGGCAGGGGGAGGGGCTCGCGGCGCGAGCACCGGCATTTATTCGATGGGCTTTGCGCCGCCAGAGCAGATGTCCGGCAGTACCGTTTTCCCCTCCACCGACTTGTACGCCTTGGCTGTGACTTGCATTACTCTGCTGACCGGCAAGCCAACCTTGGACTTGTTTGATTCCTACAGCAATCAGTGGAACTGGAGAACCTACGTCCGGGTGAGCGATCGCTTAGCAAAGGTTTTAGACCGCATGCTGCTCGCGACGCCTTCCCAGCGCTTCCAGTCAGCTGAGGAGGTGCTGGCTGCCCTCACCTCCAAACAGCGGCCACCGGCACCTCCTGTCAATCCCCTGCCGCTGTCTTCTCTACCGACACTTGTAACTGCTCCCCCTTCAGCACCCCCGCCGCCACCGGCACCACCCGCTGCGCCTCCCCCACCCACATCCCCGCCGCCGATCGGGTATTCCAGACTCTCGCCGGCACTGGAGTTATTGGCTGGGGCAGCGTTTACAGGGGTTGAGGGGGCTTTGCTGGGAGTGGCATCCGTCAGTTTGCTAGGAGCTTCTGGAATTAGCTATCTCATCTGGCTGGGCATCATGGGGGGTCTGGTCTTTGCCCAGTACCGCCGCCTTATTGAGAGCAAGGATCTGCCGGTGATTGCCGGCATTACCCTGGCAATTGTCTTGTTTTCTCCGTTGCGCGGTGGATTTAGCTTGGATTTCGTTCTCGTGGCAGCGGTTTTGGCAGGGCTGTCCGCCATCGCCGTTACGGCTCTCTTCAATCTGATTTACAAACTGCTTTCTAATATTTTTTAAAGCCTTTTGTAGAGGTGTTATGGTAGACTTTAGAGATGCACTGGTAAAACTCAACCCGCAAAGCCTTAATTCCTCTCCCTGCCTGCGCCGGTATCGACCGGCCACCGAGTCCGCACGCTAGGTGAGCATATGCAAATTTACTGTACCCGTCCCACCTGCCTGCAACCTGTTAACTCCTTTGCTGATTTAGATGACAGCGCCACTCTCAATACGGTGCAGCAAAAATATTGCATAACCTGCGGAATGCCGCTGATTTTAGACGGTCGCTATCTGCCGTTACAGATACTCGGACGGGGAGGGTTTGGAGCGGCATTTCTCGCACGGGACCGCCGAACTCCAACCAGGCGACTGTGCGCCGTCAAACAGTTGCAGCCCCCTGCTAATCTCAACCTTGCCCAGCTCGAATGGGTGAAAAAGTCATTTGAGCGCGAAGCTGAGGTTCTGGAAAACCTCGGCACCCATCCCCAAATTCCCGAACTGTACGCCTTCTTTGAACAGCCAGTTCCCGGTCAGCAGTCGAATCAGCCACAGGAGTTTTTTTACCTGGTGCAGGAATATATCGACGGACTAAATTTATTCGAGGAGATGGAGCAGAAAGGGAAATTTTCGGAAGCCTCGGTTGAGGAAGTTCTGCAAGAAATCCTCAAGGTGCTACAGGTTGTGCATGAGAGCGGTTCTATCCACCGGGACATCAAGCCCTCTAATATCATGCGCGACCGCCATAATGGCCGGCTTTACCTGTTAGATTTTGGCGCAGTCAAGCAGGTGACGGCTGGAGTATCTTTACAAAGTTCAATGGTGTTCGGGACGCCAGGGTTTGCGTCGTCAGAGCAGATGGCTGGCCGGCAAGTTTACCCCTCAACGGATTTGTACTCCTTAGCAGTCACTTGCCTTTATTTGCTCACCGGCATTCAGCCAGCGGAGTTATATGATTCTTACAACGACCGCTGGAACTGGAGAGCACACACCCAGATAAGCGAACGCTTTGGTAATATTTTAGACAGGATGCTGCTGCCGGTGCCTTCCCAACGCTTTCAGGAAGCTGTAGAAGTTCTGGAGGCGCTTAACTGGGTTCCCGACACAGGGGTAAGTCCCCCTCCACCCGCGCCGCCACCCGCGCAGCCACCCGCGCAGCCACCCGCGCCGACAACTGCGCCCCCACAACCGTTACCCCTGTCTTCACCCGTGCTGGAATTATTGGTGGGAGCCGCTTTCACAGGGTTTGAGGGAGGGTTGCTTTTAATTGCCTTAGGCAGCCTGCTACCGCGAGGGATTAGTATCGGTTTGTGGGGGATGATTCTAGGGGGTCTGGTTTACGCCCAGTATCGCAGAATGATTCACAAGACGAATTTGTTGACAGTTGCCGGCATTACGCTAGCAACTGTCCTTTTAGTGCCGGCTTTGCGGACATGGAATCCCATCCAAGCTGGTTCGCCATCGCCCTTGGTCGCAGTATTGCTGGCTATTCTGGCGGGGCTGTTAGCGCTGGCTTTAATGGCCCTCTCGCGACTTTTTTACAAAATCATTCTCCGGATTCTCTAATATTTTGTCTGCATTTCGCTTAAAAGAGGAGGTAAATTATGTCACAAAAAAAAGAAATTCTGGCCAATTTGATTGCTTTTGTCGTGGCAGTAGTTCTTATAGCCGGTGTCATAGGATTGTTGAAAATATTATCCGGGCCGGGTGGAGAGTCTTCTAATCCACCGGCAACCGGGATTGAGAAAACTGGCACAGCGGCACTGACAAATGGTGTGCGGGAGCGGATTAGCCAGGGGGAGAAAATGCTGTTAAAAAAAGAAGAAAGCGGCACTGACAATCCGGAATTACAAGCGGCGAAACAGAGAGGAGTGCGGGCGATGGCTGCAGGCAACTATGAACAAGCAGCTAAGGAGTTTGAAGAGGCCATTCAGAAATACCGCAACGCACCCGAAACCCTAATTTATCTGAATAACGCCCGCATTGGTGATAAGAAAGCGCACACCATTGCGGTGGTGGCACCGATTGACAGTGACCCAAACGGAGCTTTAGAGATTTTGCGCGGGGTGGCTCAAGTTCAAAATGAAATCAATCAGGCAGGCGGGATTAATGGAGTGCCGCTCAAGGTAGCGGTTGCCAACGATAGCGACGATCCAGCAATTGCCAAACAGGTGGCTTCAGAGCTGGTAAAAAATGCTCAAGTGCTGGGTGTAGTGGGCAATTATTCTAGCGGTGCCACGTTAGCCGCCGGAGAAGAATATAATGCCGGCAAGCTCGTAACCATTTCCCCTGTCAGTACCGCTGTTAAACTGTCCGACTTCAGTCCCTACGTTTTTCGCACGGTTCCCAATGATGCCATCGCAGCCAAGGAATTGGCTAAATATATGCTGGCGAGCCTGAAAAAGCAAAAAGCAGCGGTTTTCTACAATTCCCAAAGTGACTACAGCAAGTCTCTCAAATCGAAGTTTGTTGAGGAAGTCTTCGCCAACGGAGGACAAGTTGACAAAGACTTAGAGTTTGACTTGTCCGATTCAGGTTTTAGCGCTCACCAGAGTGTGGAAAAGGCGATTGAGAGGGGAGTGCAGGTGCTAATGCTAGCAGCTAATACAGGTGCGCTAGACAAAGCGCTGCTGGTGATTCAAGCCAACCAGAAACGGTTAAGTCTTTTGGGGGGAGATGACGTTTACGCACCAAAAACTCTGGCAGATGGTGGGGAAGCTGCAGTCGGTATGGTCATAGCAGTTGCTTGGCACATTGACGGCAATCCAGGGTCAGACTTTCCCCGCCGTTCGGGACAGCTTTGGGGCAGTTCTGTGAATTGGCGCACAGCCATGTCCTACGATGCCGCGCAGGCGCTCACAGCAGCGCTAAAGCGCAATCCAACCCGCGCCGGTGTCCAGCAGGCGCTTTCTGCCTCAGACTTTTCCGCGACAGGTGCTTCTGGCACTGTTCAGTTTTTGTCTTCAGGCGACCGCAATGGGTCAATCCAGCTGGTGGAAATCCGTCCGGGCAAACGTTCTGACATCGGCTACGATTTCGTGCCGGTGCCTCGATAGAAATAGGGCCATAAACGCCCGCCCCACTCGTTTTAAAGTTTAAGTACGACTAATGTCAAGTAGGGGCGGGTTTACTGAGAAAATTTGCCGGCTATATCATGTCCGCTGGATTACCCGTAATAAAACCCGTTGGTAGGGGCGGGTTTCTAGATATCTTTTGCTGTGCGGGAACGCTCTTGATAAACCCGCCCCTACAGATATTATGGTGAATTGCCCGGACATGATATTACTTCTTGTTGAGAACAGCCGGCCAGTTATTGTCAGCCTTAGCGATGTTACCGGGGATGTCTCTTTCCCACCTTTTCTGGATGTTTTTGTTAGCATTAAGATAGAGTTTACCCCCTACAATCTTCCACGCATTAGGGTCAGTGGGAGCCGTGTACCCTTGGCTCACCGCCCAAGCACAGAAGCCCCCATATTTAGGCGCGTATTTTTCCGGATTGCTAGCAAACAAATCCCGATTTTCAGCGCTGGAAAAGTGCCAAATAGCATTCCCCCACTTGTAGGTGAATTCACTTTTCCCCCGCACCGGCTCACCCTTCTGGAAATATGCCACTGGATCGGTGCCTTTGATAGCCACCCCGCCTTCGGTGTAAAAGACGCCTGGAGCTGCCGGCTCAGCAGCGACCGTTGCTGAACTCGCTGGAGTCGCAGGCGCAGGGGCGACGCCGGGTGCTTGCCCTTCAGGATTTGCTTTATCAGCACCGGCACTAGCACAGCTAGTAGCTAATCCCAAACCTAGAATTGAAACAGCGGCAAAAGTAGCGAAGCAGTTAACTTTCATAGAATTAGGCATCCAAAAATAAACGGAACATGGGGATTCTCCCAAGTTGAGATAGATAGTATTTTTTTCTCTGGATGAAAAGGCTAACAGCCGTCTTTTAAAATCCAAAATCCTTGCCTCCAAAATCCAAAATTGGTATTACATGGGCCACCGGCCAATCCACTCGCCGCCCCGGAATCGCCAGCGAGGGAACAGCAGGCGCATCACCACCCAAGAAGAAAGGTAGACCGCCACCCAAACCAGACTGTAGTGTTTGGCAAAAGTTAGCAAGTCGAATTCTGCCGGGGGAATATTCGGCAAGCCAAAGAATTTGATGACTCCCCCTAGAAATACCCCTTCAGCAATAGCAGCCAAGACTTGAAACAACCCGGGCCAGTCGTGATCCCACATTAACTGATGCAAAAAGTTATAGAGGACATCCCAGGCGATGCCAAAAAGGCCGACATAGAACAGCACCCAAAAATAAACCGGGGTGGATTTAACACCCAAAAAACCGAAGGTAAACGGCAAGGTTACCAGAACACCAACCGTAGCCAAAAGGAAGATGCGAGTTTGCCAGTGTCCGAATAAAGTAGGTGTCATGGTGCTTGATTAGTTGCCCATTTAATCCACTGCCAGAGAGAGCCAAGACCTTCCAGATAGTGTATACCGGGAGCTTTAGCTCGCACAAGAGCCTCCGCAGAGCGGTGAGCTGCGTACTGCAGCCCTAAAAAAGTATCCACCGGCGCATAGGGCCCGCCCAGAGTGATAATCCCAGCCGCATACATGCGGGCGCGGTCATTCCGCATCTTGTGGATTTCAAAGTCATTTTCCACATGCAGGCGCTTTTGAGGATTCAGATCCAGATTGTAGTGGGTAATCAAATCATTCAGCAAAGGATGTTCTCTAGGATCGGACACCAATCCCGTACAGTCGATGATGAAGTCCGCATCAATCTTGTTTTCAGCTTGCTTAGTTTTGACGTAAGTAACAGGCTTGCCCTGGGCATTGCGCTCCACTCGCTCCACTGTACCAAAAGTAATAGTGTACCATCCCTCCTTAAGTCCTTCATTAACAATCCGCCGCCACTCCCTTCGGCTGGCGGTAGTTGTACCGCCCCAGGCTTCAAGCAACTCGCGCCGGCGCAGGGGATCGGCGGCTTCCAGCATTTTCCGCATATCCCCACCCCAAGTCCCCTTAGGCCAGTTAAAGGGTTGAAATTCCCAGTGATTTTCCACAGAACGCTTGGCCCAGCAAAATTTATGGCCATCTCTAGAGGCGCGATTCAGATGGTTAATTGCAATCCTGGGATTTTTCTTCCGCGCTTGGTAAAGCCTGTCCAGAATCTGGGAGGCAACAATCCCCGAACCTCGTATAACTACAGTCCCGCCGTTTTGCTCCAGATAGTCATACACATGATCGTGTTTTTCATATCCATGAACCACAGATTTTAAATCGCCATATTTTACTCTGTAAGCTTGCAAATCATCCAAGAGTTTTATAGCCGGATAGCCGGTACACAGGTGGACATACTTGGCGAGTAAATACCCGCGATCCGGAGGCCCATCCTGTCTCGTAGCCGAATAAGCAATGATATACTGGCCATTATCGGTTTTGCGGATGTT
>CAZJNL010000076.1:0-10761 GCA_964546515.1 uncultured Oscillatoria sp. | reverse complement strand
GAGAAGCATCCGCCGTAAACTGTTTGAGCTGCTCAAAACTTTGCTCAATTGGTTTGATAGCTTGCCTAGTCAGCCACATCCCGCCAACAGCCGTGAGGGCAGAAGCAACTGCGCCTCCTAAAGTCAATCCCCACCGGAGTTGGCCCAAAACAGCTTCCACGGTTTCAGCAGACTCACTGATGCGGACATAACCTTCTAGCTCTTGCTGTTTTTCCTGCGAGTCGTACTCATAAACCGGCAGGGTGAGGGTGCGAATCACTCCCTGCTGGAACGTTCTGCCAGACAAGGCGCTTGTTCGTACCAGTTGCCAGGTGGGGAAGAGAGTGCCTTCTTTTGCCAACAGCTGCCCTTTTTCGCTGAACCACTCGATGCCTTGATGGGGTTGGCGCAGATTTTGCCAGGGTATGTCTAAATCTCCATCCCCATCGAGGCGGGGCATGAGTTTCTTGTTTTCGGCTGAGGGTTTGTCAGCGTTTTCATATTTATCCTCTTTAGCCTCTTTAGCCTCTTTATCCTCTTCATGATCTTCATGATCTTCATGATCTTCATGATCTTCATGCCGCTCGTGGGATTCATCTTTAATCACTTCCAAACTGTGAGCGGCTGCATCAGCCAAAGTCATCAGGTGGTTATCCAGCTGCTGATAGAGACTGTGAGCGAAAAACTCGTAAACAGCTCCCGTAGACGCGCCCAGAATCGCCATCATCACGCCCGAGTATGACAGCAGCAGACGCCACTGCAAGGCGCGAAAGGCTGGATTAGACGTTTTGTTTGAGCCGATACCCCAAGCCATAAACAGTTTCTATAAAATCTGCCGGTGCTCCCGCTGCTTTCAGCTTCAGGCGCAAACCCCGCAGGTGAACCTTGACCGTTTCTTCTCCCGGTGGGTCTTCAAAAGACCACAGATTATCCAGTATAACACTCCGGCTAAGCACGCGACCGTTGCTGCGCAGGAACAACTCCAGTAAACCATATTCCTTGGGGGTGAGGTGCAGCAACTGACCGGCATAAGTCACTTCACAGGTACTGGGGTCAAGGCGCAGACTCTCCCATTCTAGCACCGGCGGCAATATGGAACTCCCCCGGCGCAGCAGAGCGCGGATGCGAGCTAGCAATTCCTTGAGGTCAAAAGGTTTAACGACATAATCATCGGCACCGGCATCCAACCCCATGACTTTATCAGTGCTGGTATCTCTGGCAGTTAGCATCAAAACCGGCATAGAATATCCCTTTTGCCGCAACCGCTGGCAAAGCCTAATGCCATCCAGCTTTGGCAGCATAATATCTAGCAAAACCAAGTCGTAGGGAAAAGCTTCTGCCAATTCCCACCCCTGCAGACCATCTGTGGCGATATCCGCAACATAGTGTTGGTCAGTGAGGGCTTCTGCTAGCGCTCTGCTAATGCGCTCGTCATCTTCTACTACTAGAATTCTCATGGTTGGCATCTGAGTGGATTGATGTCAGGGGCACAGGCGGGACGCCTGTGCCTACGCCGGACGCCCGTAGGACAGGCGTCTCGCCTGTCCCATGCCCTTAGGGGTGAGGGCAGGGGGGTTAGGTTCTCTATTGAGTTTATTTTAAATAACATTACATTATCACGTCTCTTTTGGCAATACTTTATTTCCAGCTTACCATGTGCTTGGGGTCTGGATTGCTCACTCCCCAGAAGCTGATCGACCACCATGCTAGATGAGAGAACTGGGCGCACTCAAACCAGGTGAAAGTGAAGGCGAGATAAACGATTGCTACCGCCTCTGCGCCACGGTCAGGTGATTTGATGGAGCGAGAGAGATAATATCCCAACAGGGTGAAATAAGATAGCATTCCCAAGATGCCGGGGGATAGAGTTGTGTCGAGAATCAGATTGTGAGCTTTGGCGGTTTTTAGCGGTTTGGTTTTCAGCTGCCGGTCTTTATCAAAATAGTCGAAGCTGAAATCTCCCAAACGAACAACTGCCGGCATCCAGTTGGGGTCGCGGACGTAGGGGCAGGCGGTGCCAAAACCGTCAAAACCCCATCCCAGCAGGGGGCGCTGGCTAATTCCGCGCCAGGAAACTTCCCACAGATAAATTCTGCCCGATGCGATTTGTCTGATTAGTGGTATATTATTATAGGTGGGTCGGGTGCCGGTGATCATGCCGGCTGCGAGCAGGCTGATTAAAGCAAGAGGGATTAGTTGCTTGCAGTATTTGCGTCCTAGAAGATAAAAGATACCTGCTGTTAGGGCTATAATTGCCGCCCTAGTTTGGGTCAGCAGCAGCGCTGGGAGAATCAGAGCCAAAGCAGTGGCGAGGTAGCGGGCACTTATCCATTTCCACCGGCACGCCACAAGGGAAAGAACTGCTACTGCAGCTAGCACAAAGCCGGCGTGACCGCGATGGGAATACAAGCCAACCGGCTGCTGGTGTTGGAAAATGGTGCTGGCTAAGATATATTTATCTCGCAGCTGTCCGGTTGTTGCGGTGTAGTCGATTCGCCAGTCGGTGACTTGGGGGAAGATGCTGAGAGCGAGAATGATTCCTCCAATCAGCAAACCTTGCAGTTGCGAGCGGGCGAGTTCTGGGTGAAGTCTTAACAGCAAGGTATTGCTGAGGGTGAAGCCGGCAACTAACAGCCAGTACAGCAAGCCGTCGCCCATCTGTTCTTGACCGAATAGGGAGCGCAAAGTAAAAGGGCTTTCTATTGTATTTGGGTTCTCAATACCACAAAGCACTTGAGAGCCGCAGGCCAGATAATTTACAATCTCAAAACTGCCCGTCCTGCCGGCTGAAAATCCCAACCAAAAAACCCCCTTGTGATATGGCAGACCAAAGAGAGATTACTATTTGAAATTTCTCTGTCCCTCCTACAGGTATAGGCTCCGTCCATAATCTTGTATCCACCTCCGTCTTGCCTCCCCTGTTCGCATCTATAAAGTAGGGTGAATCTGGTCTCCAGTTAGAAGTAGCACCTGGTTGTGAGGGGATAATATAAAACGCAACACTTGCCCGCCCTGTCAGCATTCAAAACTGACGTTAATCCAGCTCTAAAATATTGCTGCCGCATTTTTGGCCACTTTTTCAAACGTTTTTAACGCCTGTCTATTATCAATTTCGCCCCCGCTAGAAATCCGCTCATCATTAGACTAGATAGAACTCCACGAACGGCAGAAAAACCCAACCAGTCCAGACCTTTTCCAATATCTGTTCCTTTGGGCCGGTGACGTGCCTTCCGGTAGCGCGGTATATAAGTTGGAGCTGATATCTGCCCGGTTGGAGGTGGTAAAAATAAAAGAAGCCACCGGCTTGATTGGGAATGGCGAGTTGCAGCTGATTGAAAACCCAGTCAAGCCGTCCGTCTAAAACAAAGAGCGCACTCTCTCCTGGTTGAGCTGAGTAATACTTTGGCCCTGAACCAACCCCGGTTCTCAGGAGATCGCTCCTCATGTGTGCTTCATTCCCGGCCTCATCTATTAAACTTACCTCAAGCGAATCTAATTGCTCAAAGCGAAGAGCGGTTGAGGTATTGTTCGCCGCGCGAATACCTAGCTTTACAGGAGTGGTAGCATCATGCCGTTTAGGGGGGACAGCCAGCACCGGCTCTGGCATCTCTATTTTGAACTGAACACCATCAACTTCAATGACACTGCTGTCAGTCAATACCGGCATAACTAGGCGAATATTCGCAAAAGGCGTCGCTAACACCTCTAAATCACTTTCAAGTGAGTCGCCTACTTCCCCGGTGTCTAACTCTGAGGGCTCCGGACGGCGGTAGAAGTTCAAGAGGAATCGAATCTGGTAAGTTCCTTCTTGGAGGGCATCGAAACACCAGAAGTTCTTGGCGCTCGCCGGACTGGGTAAGGGGTGAGGAATAGTGGGGACTTTAAGTTGGAGCGAGTTCTGATGCCAAGAAAGCGTGGCATTTAGAGAAAGACCTGTACCCATTTGAGGCCAGATTTTCCACCTCTTAAAGTTTCTCGTTTCGCTGCCTGTAAGCGGAGAGGCTGCGCTGTCTGTCAAAAGCCGGTTTGCGAGAGTGCTGGCGGCAGGCTCGTCCGGAACTAAAAGTATTTGTCTTTTTTGACCGTCTGGTGCCAAAAGCTCTGGAATAAAGGGCTGGTATGGATTGAGCCAAAAGGGAGTTGAAGTAGTGCTGTTAATACTCAGTCTTAATTTTACGGGAGTCTTGGCTCCCTGCTGATTTTTGGGGATGGGATAGACTGCGGTCGGAAAGACCCTTGGGGTGGGATTTGTAATCTCTATGCTTATCCCATCTAGAGCGCTGGCATTGCTGTCAAAAGATTCTCCTGATGTCATGTCTATTGCCTTCCAGATTCCAACACCTTTCTAAGCGCTGACTCTTCTAGGAACATAGCCTACTGCCATTGCCCCAGAAAACGCACTAGCTAACAGAAACAGGAAAAAATGCTTCATCTATCTCTCACCGGCTGTAATTTTTATCTAATCTACAGGCTTCCCCCAAGAATTGCGTCTGTAAATTTACTTATAGTTCATTGAATTTCCATAGGATTTCAATAAATTTTCATCAATTACTTATTTTAAGCTGCGGCCCGCGCCTGTTTATTGTCAATATGCAATAAAGCGGCTCTCATGCGGGGTATCCTCCCGTCTTCCTTTTCTTCCGACAAGATGGCGAGGTTGACTGTACCTTTGAACCAGTCCAGATAGCTCACCGGCTAGTGCGTGGGAAGTCCCGGCTCGGCCTGGGGGCAGGCCACTCCCCACGCTATTATCAATTGGCAATTAGCAACAGCACCGGCTCTCTGGATTCCGCTTGCAGTGCTGCGGGGTATCGTCAAATCTTCCCTTTCTTCCGACAAGATGGCGAGGTTGACTGGACTAATCACCAGCCGACTCGCTGCCGTTTAATGCTACCATCTGTGTTGTTGATGTTCGTTCGCGCCGTCGCTATCCAAGAGTAACATCTGCCGGAAAACAGCAAAGGAAATACTGGCACTCGCGCCTACCCAGCAGAACCGGCAACCTCTCGCAACCGGCTACCGGCAGCCCAAAAACAAATAAGGCGGGCAATCCCGCACAAAGGAAAGCCCGCCCTACAAAAAAGCTAATTCCAATCGCTACTTCTCAGCCAATTTCACCTTAGTAGCCAAACCCAGAACTTGCAGCAGCTGAATCGTCATCCACGTCAAATCAATCTCCCACCACTGCAAACCGTGACGAGCCGAATATTGAAAAGCGTGGTGATTGTTGTGCCAGCCTTCCCCATAAGTCACCAAAGCCACCCACCAGCAATTGGTAGAGCGATCCTCAGACTCATAAGTGCGGTAGCCAAATTTGTGAGTGGCGCTATTCACAAACCAAGTGCAGTGAAACACCGCAACCAGGCGCACAAACATGCCCCAAACCACAAACGACCAACCCAGTCCCGGTGAGAGAGCCTCTCCCAAAAAGTAAACCAAAACGCCTAAGGCAACCTGAATCGGGAAAAAATACTTATTTAAAAACTGATAAACCGGGTCATCAGAAATGTCTTTGGTGTAGCGAGAGATTTCCTGATCTGCAGGAATGTGATACAGCCAGCAGCCCATGTGACTCCACCAAAAGCCGTCATTGGAATCGTGCGGGTCGCCCTTTTTATCGGAGTACAAATGGTGCATGCGGTGCAGCCCCACCCAGTCAATCACCCCGCCTTGGCAGGTGAGCGAACCGCAGAAAATCAGAAAATACTCCAGCCACTTGGGAGTCTGGAAACTCCGGTGCGTCACCAGCCGGTGGAACCCCAGAGTGATTCCCAACCCACCAGTGACCCAGTGGAGAAACACAGCAAGGCCCACTGCCGCCCAGCTAAAGGTGCCCGGAAGAAACACCAAAAGCGCCAGGGCGTGGACTGCCACCATGAAAATGATCACAGTCCACTTGGGGCGAAGGGGCGTTTGTACTTGATCAGAAGATGCAATTGTCATGAAAATATATCGTCCGAACTATTTAACCCAATCTGCGCCATAATTAACTTCGCGCACCTTTATGGCGAGCGAGGGATTAATGGATAGCTTTCAACAGCTGCAAGAGGCAGAACAGGCACTATTACCCATTTTTAACCAAATTGACGCTTTGGTCAAGCGAAATCTCCAGCGAGTGCTGGACGCATTTCGCCGTCATCGGGTCGGTGCCCACCACTTTGCCGGCGTCACCGGCTACGGTCACGATGACTTGGGGCGTCAAACCCTCGACCAAGTGTTTGCCGAGGTTATGGGTGCCGAGGCGGCTGCAGTGAGAGTGCAGTTTGTCTCCGGAACTCATGCTATCGCCTGCGCCCTGTTTGGCACCCTCCGTCCGGGGGATGAAATGCTGGCCGTTGCCGGTGCCCCCTACGACACATTAGAAGAAGTGATTGGACTGCGAGGGCAAGGTCAAGGCTCTTTAATAGATTTTGGCATCCACTACCGGCAGCTTGACCTGACGGAGGACGGCACCGTAGACTGGCACAAGCTTTCTCACTCTATCACGGAACGCACCCGTTTGGCTCTGATTCAGCGCTCTTGCGGCTATTCTTGGCGTCAGAGTTTGTCTGTAGCAGATATTGAGAAAATTGTCAAGCTAGTCAAGCAGCAAAATCCCCACACAGTCTGCTTTGTAGATAATTGCTATGGAGAGTTTATCGAAGATCGGGAGCCACCGGCAGCCGGTGCCGATTTGATTGCCGGTTCTCTGATTAAAAATCCGGGAGGCACCATCGTCACCGCCGGCGGCTACGTTGCCGGCAGAGCGGACTTGGTGGAAGCCGCAACCTGCCGGCTGACTGCTCCGGGAATCGGCAGCAGCGGCGGCGCAACCTTCGACCAGAACCGGCTGCTGTTTCAAGGGCTGTTCCTAGCGCCGCAAATGGTGGGGGAAGCCATGAAGGCCAATCACCTGACCGGCTACCTGTTCGACAAACTGGGATATCCGGTGAATCCGCCGCCAATGGCACCGCGCCGGGACGTGATTCAGGCGATTGAGCTCGGCGATCCGAAAAAACTGATTGCCTTTTGCCGGTCAATTCAGCAGCACTCGCCGGTGGGGTCGTATTTAGACCCAGTGCCTGCTCCCATGCCCGGTTACGAGAGCGACCTAGTGATGGCCGGTGGCACCTTTATTGACGGCAGCACCTCCGAGTTTTCCGCAGATGGCCCGCTGCGCCCGCCTTACACCGTCTTCTGTCAGGGCGGAACCCACTGGACTCACGCAGCTATCGCCCTCGCTGCTGCAATTGTTGCCGTCGGGCCGGCCCATTAGCACAGGGGGACATCCCTATCCGCAGATTCCACAGCTCAACCCCCTTTTATTTATAAACTTTTTGTAAAGATTGAGCCTGAGAAGGAAAAACCTAAGTATAAACCCGTACTCAGGCAAACTACTTCACAGGTTTTTCACATTTATAGCGTATTTTTAGATTCAGTGCTGTTGAAAATTTGAGGGATTCCACGCAGGAATCCTGACTCACTGATAAAGCTGCGGGATACCAGAGTCAGGGCTCCGTGAAATCCGTACCAGGTGGTCTGAAGGCGGCTGCCGGCAGCCCAAAACTGACTGCATAAAGGTTTCATCCTTTTTGTCAGTCCAGCCGGCGCGTCGGTCAGGGCAATCCGCTTGCGAGACGCCGGCGCGTCCAAAAACTTGCATCTCAACGAAAGCTTAATGGTGAGCCTGCAGTAGGACGGCTGGAGAGCGTTCCCTGTGGGGGCTAGTTAATTGTTACAAAAACCAGAAAAACCACAACAAAAAAAGAGGAAAAAATGGCTGACAAATGCTTACAAAAATTAGCCGTTGCGGCGGCAGGGGCAGCCTTGAGCTTAGCCGTAATGGAAGCGCAGCCTGCCGGTGCTGCCACCATCACCTATGATTTTACTGTGGGTGTCACTAGCGGGCCGCTGACGGGCAACCAGTACAATGGTTTTTTCAGCTACGATGACTCTTCTACTTCCTCGGCAGGCGAGCTACTTCTCCCCTATTTTCAGGTGAGCGACTTCAATTTTGAATTCGTTAATACCTCATTCCAAAACGCCTTTGATAGCCAAACCTATACCAAATCTGATTTACGAATTGATGGCCGGTTGGGACCCGCGTCTCTTCCTTTAAGGATTAGCGGGGGTGAAATCATTATGGATGAGTCTGGGCACATTGATTTGATTCCGCGAGGGGGGCACCTCGACAGTTTTGGATTCTCCACTTTCAATCGTTTCGATCGTGGCGAGGCTGGTTGGTGGACTCTTGTTAGTTCTTATGGTTTTTCATACAAGTTCGGTTGGGACTACTCCTCCGGTCCAGATCCCGGTCGTAGTGGGAGCGGAACTGTGACCTACTCGTTGCGTGAAACCCCCACCAGTCGCGTTCCCGAGCCCGGAACCGCTTTTGGGCTTGGCGTGCTGGGTGCCGGCTGGCTGCTGAGGAAAAAGATAGCATCCCGCAGTTCGCAGGGTGCCGCAGGGAACTTGCCAAAGAGTTCAGCAACGGGAACGCACAGCCCCTTAAGAGCTGATTTATAAAGTCATTGTTAAGCCATAAGGGGGCCAGAAACCGGGAATCTTGCTGTAGTTGTAGGGGCGGGTTCACCCAAGATGGCGAAGTGTCGTATTTTAGTAAACCCGCCCTTACTCATCTTTCCAGCTTACCCCGCACAAGAAACCCGGTTTATTGTCGCTTCACTTTTTCTTTATAAATCAGCTCTCAGAGGCTCTTGAGTCGAGCCCCGGCATTGGCGACATCGAGTTGCAAAACGGCTGCAAAGGCAGCGACACAGTAAAGACAGTGCCTCCCGGTTTGCTGCCGGCAGAAACTTCACTTTTCACGCTGACCTGACCGCCGTGCAAATCCACACACTGTTTCACAATAGCTAGCCCCAGCCCCGTACCGGGGAGAGTGGCGACATTTTTGGCGCGATGGAAAGCCTCAAACAGTCGCGGCAAGTCTTCAGGAGGAATGCCGATGCCCTCATCCTGAATGACAAAGATTGCCTGTCCCTCCTGACAAGCGAGTTCAAACCGAACCGCGCCCCCTTTTGGGGAATACTTGATAGCATTCAACAGCAAATTGCTCAGAAGTAGCCGCAGCAATTTGGCATCCAGACAAGCGCGGACAGATTCGTCCGGACTCACAAAAGTGAGTGCGGGCTGGTAGCTCGCACAGATTGCCATCTCTTCTAGCAATTCCCGGCAGAACTGCGTCAGCTCGACCGGCACAGGGTTGAATGGGAATCTGCCGGATTCAGCACGACCGATAAACAGAACATCTTCTAACAGTTGAGTGAGATTGACAACAGCGGTTTGAATCCGCTGGATATGTTCGAGTTTTTTCTCATTTTTCTCCGCCGGCCATTTTTGGAGGTAATATTCCAGCAAATCTGCAGAAGACAGTACCGTACTCAGCGGAGTGCGGTACTCGTGGGAAATCATCGAAATAAAGCGAGTTTTCAGCTCGCTGAGGTCTTTTTCTCGGGCCAGAGCGTTCAAAATTTCTGCTTCCGCCTGTACGCGGTGGGTGATGTCTTCGGCGATGCCGGCGATGCGGTAGACCTCTCCCAGTTGATTCCGAATCGGAAAGGCGCGGTCGCATATCCAGCGAACCGCCCCATCGGGTCGCACAATCCGGTACTCTTCATTAAGGTATTGCTCTCCTGCAATCTGTTTCTCAAAAGCAGCTGCCACGCGCTGCCGGTCGTCCGGATGTGTGGCGAAGAGCCAGGATTGAGGCCGGTCGTACAAACTCTGGCAGCTTTCGCCCCAGATTTTTTCGTAAGCAGGACTGACGTAGAGTATCTGGTTGCTGCGGGGGGAAAGCATCCAGAAGACTTGATTGATGTTTTCCGCCAGTTGACGGAAGCGCTCCTCGCTTTCTCGCAGCGAGTCCTCAGCAACTTTGCGCTCCGTGATGTCGATCCAGACACCGATAATCTCCTGTGGCTGACCGGCACAATCCCGGACAGCAACAGCTCGATCCAGAAACCAGCGATACTCCCCACCGGCACACTGCAAGCGATATTCCACAGAATTTTCCCCTGACGCCAACAAAATGTCCAGCGTCTGCAAAACCCGTTCCCGGTCATCGGGATGCCGCCGAGAGTGCCAAAATTGGGGATTAGCAACAAATTGGTCTTTCTGGAAGCCGGTGATGCGCTCCACATTTTCGCTGAGCCAGGTTACGCAGTTTGCGGCGACTCCCACGCTGTAGAGCGCCACCGGCACTGAGCGCAGCAAGAAAGCTTGTCGCGCTTCACTTTGTCGCAGCGCCGACTCTGCCTGTTTGCGGTGGGTGATGTCAAATCGCACCGCCAAATATTGGAACGGCTTCCCTGTCTCATCCAGGAAAGGAACAATAGTGGTATCCGTCCAGTAATATGAGCCGTCCTTTGCTTTATTTTTGATTTCTCCTTTCCAAACCTTTCCACCGGAAATCGCTGACCAAAGTTCCTGAAAGAACTCCTTTGAGTGATGCCCCGAATTGACGCTCCCGTGGGTTTGACCCAGCAGTTCTTCTCGGCTGTATTTAGAAACTTCGCAAAACTTATCATTAGCATAGGTAATCGCCCCACCCGCGTCCGCAATCGCCACAATGGCAGACTGATCCAAGGCAAACTTTTGAAACTCGAACTCTTCGAGAGCCTTTCTCAGCTTCCGTTCGGTGAGCTTGCGCTCCGTAATGTCGTTATTGATTTCCAAAACAGCCACCGGCTCGCCGCGCTCGTCCCGCTGCAGCGTCCAGCTGCTAGCCACCGACACCCGCGTGCCATCGCGCTTGGTATGGGTGAGCTCTCCCTTCCAAGAACC
>CAZJNL010000075.1:0-10806 GCA_964546515.1 uncultured Oscillatoria sp. | reverse complement strand
CAATAGGCATGGTGCGGCACTCCGTTTTTGACTGGGGACTAAGGGGATTTTAGATTATTTCTCGCTCCCCGACGAGCGCCAGGAAGCGAGAGTTACGAGATTTTTGCCGAGATATTGGCGTTTGTTTGCAGTCGGAACCGGCTTTCTTTGCGCCGGTGCCGGCAAGACACTCAGATAACACCGGCAGCTGGCAGTGGTTTGGGCTGTTCTGCCTTATCTTCCAGAACGCGGTCGATCAAGCCATACTCTTTGGCTTCGTAGGGCGTCATGTACAGCAGCCTGTCCATGTCCTTAGCGATTTTCTCGGGCGTCTGGCCGGTGTTGCGCGACAGGATATCAAGCATCGTCGTTTTATTGGCCAAAACTTCCTTGGCCCGAATTTGAATATCTGTCGCTTGGCCGCGAGTGTAGCTCTTAGGCTGGTGCAGGACAATAGAGGCGTGGGGCAGACTGGCGCGGCAACCTTTTGTCCCAGCTGACAGCAGCATAGCAGCCATGCCCATCGCCATGCCCATGCAGATCGTGTGCACCGGCGGCTTAATATACCTGATGGTGTCGCAGATGGCAAAGGCTTCCGTTTCAAAGCCAATCGGATCGCCGCTGTAACTGGAAGTGCCGGTCGAGTTGATATAAATCTTGATCGGTTTCTCTGGGTCTTCGTACTGCAAGTACAGGAGTTCTGCGACAATCAGTTCCGTTACCGCCGGCACCAGAGGCATGCCCAGATACACGATTCGCTCCTTCAGAAGCAGGGAGGGCAAATCTGGGGGAGGGGTGCGGTAGTAGGCATCCCCGTAGTAGGGCGATTGAACAGCCTGGATGGGTAACTTCATACCGATTGGTTGCCTGAGATGATGTTTAACTAAGCGAGCGAGTTACCCCGCCCGCTCGTTTTCAGAACCGGACGTGATACTTTCGTAACATCCGGCTCCTCAATTGTAGGACTCTTGTCACGAGTACCAGACCCATCATAGCGGGTTTTTGAGTCGTGGCAATGTTTGTGGAGCAACTGTAGGTTTCCATACCCGTTTCCGCCGCTTTTGGCCTTGGGCTGGATATGGTCTATCTCCCACGAGTCTCCTGGTCTGAATGTCAGTCCGCAGTGAGCGCATTTACCCTTTTGCCGCTTGAGCAGCTTTGTTTCCCTGATTGATAATTCTGGGTGTGCGCCCATCCTCGTACTCCAGTACACGAGGTTGCCATCGTAAGGGCATGCCTCTCCCTTCACCTTTGTGTGCCTCACAATCGGGGTTTCCGAATGTTTCCGCAGGATTAGGGGGTTGCCATCCTTTCTGGTGGCGAATGTCCATTGCTTGTCTCCGATGGTATGCCAATATTTCTTTGCGCACCAAGTCCTTGATTTGTTTGGGTGGCGGCGGTGTGACCAGCGGCGGAGTTTGGAGTATGTGTCCTTGTCCAAGCTTGAAAAGGTTTCCTTACTGCACACTGCTGAGTAATAGCTGGCCCAACCCCGAATTATGGGGTTTAAACGCTTTATTAGGGCAGCTTGGGGGGCTGCCTTGTGGGCGTCGATGACCTCTACCATCTTTTCGTAGTGGAGTTTGACCTTCTTGTCCGCTGGCTTGATGATTGTCTTGAACCCTAGTCTTTGGCATGCACGTATTTTCGCCTGATTGGTGTTTCCCCACAGGGAATTGCCTTACTGTGAATCCCAGGAAGTCAAACCCTGGTTCTGCACCGTCAGGCATAGTGTGTAATGTGTGGGTAATCCGGGTTTTAGATTGGCTTAATTCCAATCCAATTCCCTTTAGCCAATCAGCGATTATCTCCTTGCACTGCTGTACTACGTTGAGGTTCTCATGCAGTATCACAAAATCGTCGGCGTAGCGGATTAGGCTGAGGGCTTTCCTGTTTATGCTGCTCCCTCCCTTGAGCGTTTCTGCGTATTGCTTTACCCTTGACTCTAATCCGTGTAGTGCAATATTGGCAAGTTCGGGGGATATCACTCCGCCCTGAGGTGTGCCTAGGCTTGTTTCCTCAAACACTCCAAAGTCCAGTACCCCGCTTTTCAGCCATGCCTTAATCTGGCGGCGTAGAGAGGGGAATGTGGCCACCTTAGCCAGGAGGGCCTTGTGGTCAATCCTGTCGAAGCATTTTGCGATGTCGGCATCCAGCACATATTTGGCCTTATACCGTATTGCCAGGAATATTGCCTCGATTGCATCGTGGCAAGAGCGCCCAGGTCTGAAGCCGTAGCTATTGGGTTCTTCCTTGGCAACACATTCGGGTTCTAGTGCTTGTTTCACAAGTGCTTGCAATGCGCGGTCGTAGATTACGGGTATCCCTAATGGCCGTTTTTCATCCTGACCGGGTTTAGGTATCCATACTCGGCGTGTCGGACTGGATTTCCCGGTAAGCTTTAATTGGCGTACCAGGGCGAGACGTTGCTTTGGAGTTAGCGATTTGACGCCATCCACACCTGTCGTCTTCTTGCCCTGGTTATCTTGTGTGACCCGTCGCGCCGCAATCATCTTGGCACTCCTAGAATGAAGCAAGGTTTTCTGGAGTCTGCGAACTGCTTTTGTGTCACCACGCTTGCTGGCTTGATAAATCCGTTGAATGCAACTTGTACACGCGGCGCTCAAGTTTCTTCCAGCTGACCTGGTTCCACCCTTGCGTCTCGGTCATCCCATCCTGAATTGTTATTCCGGCTTTAGGCATTTGCACTCTTTTCTCACAGCTTTATCGTTCCTTACAACCGGGTGTCCGTCTGCATATCCTTGAGCTTTCCTCAAGGCATTCGCTTCTGACACCATCCTTCCCATCCGTATCCTGGGAACCCAGAGCTTGGATCTTGGTTGATTACCCCAGGCTCGACCGACTGAGGAGATATCGGATGGGTAACATCGTTCCAGACAGTTATTTGTTTGAGGTTTTAGGGCGGTATCTGTACACCGGGTGCAAGGGCGTGTGCCTAGCAGTCCATACGTCATTGGCTGCCTCCCGTTCCCTTTGACTTTTGTCTCCAGCCTTGAACAGCCTTATTGTGGCTGGTCTAAGTTTACGATGGTTCAGTCGTACCTTCCTTTCGTACCCATGACCCCTTGCTGACGATACCACCAATGGCTGGCAGTAGAGCGCCTTTTCTGTCCCGCTTCAAGGATTGATGACCAATCTCTACCTTGGGGACAGCGCTTTCAGGCCGACACTTGACCGGAAGGGCTTGGCCTGTTGGCCTCACCTTCATAACTGTCCAGTTGTCAAGGTTCAGTTTCCTGTTCCTAGCTGGCCGTCCCTGGCCATTGCTGGCCATTTAGGCTCAAACGAATCGCACGACGCTATTCTTAACATAGTAGCGTGACCCCGGCGAGGACAGGGAAGGGGACTCGAGAGGTTGAAACCCGTCCAGAAATTTGGGGGCTACCCACAGCATGGAGGATTTATGAAAGTTGGCCTGCAACCGGCACTGAACGATGCCAATCTTGACGCGGCGCAAACCAGCAGCCAGCGTCAGCTGTCGATTTCCATCTCTGCGATCGCGGACACCGTCGAACGGTCTGTCCCGCTCAATTTGTGCCTGATACTCGATCACAGCGGCTCCATGAGCGGGCGTCCCCTGGACACCGTGAAAAAGGCGGCGCACCGGCTGGTTGACCGGCTCAATCCAGGCGACCGGCTTTCCGTGATCGCCTTCGATCACAATGCCAAAGTCATCGTCCCCAATCAAACGATCGAAGATCCCGCCCGCATCAAAAAGCAAATCGACCGGCTGTACGCCGAAGGGGGGACAGCCATTGATGCGGGCCTCAAACTGGGCATAGACGAACTGGCCAAAGCCAAAAAAGACACAGTTTCCCAAGCCTTTCTGCTCACCGACGGCGAAAACGAGCACGGCGACAACAGCCGCTGCTTGAAATTGGCCCAGCTGGCTGCCGAATACAAGCTGACTCTCAACACCCTGGGATTTGGCGATCACTGGAACCAAGACGTTCTGGAAAAGATTGCCGACGCCGCCGGCGGCACTCTGGTCTATATTGAGCGTCCCGAACAAGCAGCCGACGAATTTGCCCGACTGTTCAACCGCTTCTCTGCTGTGGGGCTGACCAATGCCTACCTGCTGCTGTCCCTGATGCCCAAAGTGCGGCTGGCGGAACTAAAACCGATAGCGCAAGTTGCCCCCGACGTGATTGAACTGCCGGTGCAAAGGGAAGGAGAGCAGTTTGTCGTCCGCCTGGGAGACTTGATGAAGAACGCCCCCCGGGTGATTTTGGCCAACCTTTACGTTGGCCAGCTGCCACAAGGCCGGCAGCCGATTGCCAACCTGCAAGTGCGCTACGATAACCCATCCGATCGCCGGGAAGGTTTGCTCTGCGAGATGGTGCCGGTGGACACCAACGTCCTGGCGGCTTACCAGCCAGCTGCCAACCCCCAAGTGCAGCAGCACATCCTGGCTTTGGCCAAATACCGGCAAACCCAGCTGGCCGAGCAGAAATTGCAGCAAGGGGACCGTTTGGGTGCCGCAACCATGCTGCAAACCGCTGCCAAAACTGCCCTGCAAATGGGCGACAAGGGCGCAGCAACCGTGCTGCAAAGCAGCGCCACCCAGCTGCAACACGGGGAAGAACTCTCCGAAGCCGATCGCAAGAAAACCCGGATTGTCTCCAAGACCGTTTTGCAATAGCAAGTAGGGTGCGTTCCCCCCGGGAACGCACCCCACAATTTGTCAACTTATCGAGCTATGATAGTTCCTAACTTTTTCCAATTATTTCAAAGCGAACAGACATTCAATACTGCTGCCGGTGAGGTAACTTTTCCCCCCCAGACCATTGGGAAATTAGTGTTACCTTACGGCAAATTGGTGGCTTGCGACCCCATTTGCGGCCCAGAGTCAGAAGCCTTCACCCCTCAGCTAAAACCGGGCAGTTACCCCGTTATTTTGTGCTTCGCACACTCCCAAGAGTACGGCGGTCGCAGAATTGCTTACGCGACAGTTGAGCCACTCATAAATTTAAGCTCACACTCTATCTCCTTTTCCGCTCCTGACAAGTGCCCCCATAAACATAAAAAGGATTCTCCTGACTCACAGCCAACCAGCACTCGGGGCAAAAACCAACGCCCCGACTCATCGTACCGCACGCGATAGAGAGCCGGGGCAGATTGATTGCAGCACTCGCCAAATTTAACTCAAATTTTACTCTGATTTCGCGAGCCATCGCCTCTGAATCATCAAGCCATCACCGAAGCGTAAGGGCGGGCAAAAATCATCCGACCGGCAGAAGTTTGCAGCGAAGACGTCACCACCACTCGCAGTTCGCCGCCAATATGGCCGCCGCCTTCTTCCACAACCACCATCGTGCCATCTTCTAAATACCCAATTCCCTGAGCCGGCTCCTTCCCTTCCTTGAGAATCTTCAGGTCGATGCTGTCTCCCGGCAGATAAGTCGGGCGCACAGCCTGCGTCAGGTCATTAATATTGAGCACCGATACCTTCTGCACATTGGCGACTTTACTGAGATTGTAGTCATTCGTCAGCAGAGTGCCGTTGATTTCTTGGGCTAGCCGCACCAATTTGGCGTCCACCGTGTGCAGGTCTTCGTAGTCCGCTGAGTGGATAACAATCCGGTCTGGATAAGTTTCCATGAGCCGCTTCAGGATGTCCAGCCCCCGCCGCCCCCGCACCCGCTTTTGGTCGTTCGAGGCGTCTGCCACCAGCTGCAATTCCTGCAGCACGAACTGCGGCACCAGAATTTGGCCCTCGACGAACCCCGTCCCCAGCAGCTGTTCAATGCGACCGTCGATAATGCAGCTGGTGTCCAGAAGTTTGGTGGAAACTGGCTTGAGCGTGCCCTCCGCCACCAGCAGGCTTTCCACGCTGTGGGGATTAATCAGCCGCAAAAAGGCGCGACCGTGGGTGTCCGCCAAGTTTACCCCAGAATAGGCAAAGATTATGCTGCCCACAACCGCCACCAGGGGCTTACTGAACGCAAAATCCTGGGGAATCGGCAGCAAAAACAGCGGTGCCAGCATCAAGTTGGCCACCAGCAGCCCGCTCACCAGGCCAACCGCACGGGTGAGCAGCACTTCCACCGGCATTTGCCGGACTTGCACTTCTATGCGCCGGTAGGTCGTCTGCGCCCACAAGCCGGCAGCAGCCCCAATAATGCCGCCAAAAACGGCTGTTACTGAGCGCAACGCTTCCAGATTCGTCACCTGCTGCATGGCGCTGCTTGGCAGCATGTCTATGCTGTAGAAACCGATTCCTGCAGCTGCTAGGATAATTGAACTTACAATGATTACATCAAGCATCGTTTTAATCTGATAGATGTCAATCTGAACTCCTGAGGGAGGAATTCACAGCGCGATTAGCGCCGAACTAATCGCCAAGCTAGTATATGCTTTATTATACTTAGGGACAATTGCGCACTATTCCTGAATACCCGTCAAACTTAGTCAAGATTGCCGCCAATCCGAAAAATATCTCGTTCCTGGCCTCCCGTGGATATCGCTGAGCTTCTTTCTCCCACCCTACCGCCACCCGTGAGCACCGGCATCCCCTTTTCAGCTTATCTTCACATTCCCTTCTGCCGCCGCCGCTGCTACTACTGCGATTTCCCCGTCTCTGTCGTGGGCGACCGCAAAAATGGCGACAACTCCGGCACCATCCAGCACTATGTTGACGTGCTTTTGCACGAGATTAGCATAACGCCAGCCTTTTGTCAACCCCTGGAAACAATTTTTTTTGGGGGCGGCACCCCATCCCTGCTGTCGGTTAGCCAGCTCGGGCGCATCCTGGACGCGCTCCACCGGCAGTTTGGCATTGCCAGCGGCGCTGAGATTTCCATAGAGATGGACCCCGGCACCTTTACCTTGGAACAGCTGCAAGGCTACCGCAGTGCCGGTGTCAATCGCATCAGCACCGGCGTGCAAGCGATTCAGGACGAACTGCTCCACCTGTGCGGGCGCTCCCACACCGTCGCCGATATTTACGCCGCGATCGACTTATTGCGCCATGCCGGTGCGGACAACTTCAGCCTCGACCTGATTTCCGGACTCCCCCAGCAAACCCTCGAGCAGTGGCGGGCTTCCCTAGAGGCAGCCGTAGCCCTCGCTCCGGCCCACATTTCTACCTACGACCTGATTGTAGAGCCAAAAACCCCCTTCAGCCGGTACTACCAGCCGGGGGTTCAGCCCTTGCCCTCGGAAGAAACCGCTGCCCAAATGTACCGGCTGGCGCAGCAAGTTCTCACCGGCGCCGGTTACGATCACTACGAGATTTCCAACTACGCCAAACCGGGCTATCAGTGCCGGCACAATCGAGTTTACTGGGAAAATCGCCCCTACTACGGTTTTGGCATGGGTGCCACCAGCTATGTCGGCGGGCACCGCTTCACCCGTCCTCGCAAGACGTGGGAGTATAGCGAGTGGGTGCAGTCGCAAGCAGAAAGGCGATCCCCCCAACCCCCCTTAAAAAGGGGGGCAGCAGAAAGTGCAATGGAAGATGCCGGCACCTCGGATTCCGATATTCTGCTGGAAACTTTGATGCTGGGGTTGCGCTTGGCAGAAGGCGTGAGCTTGTCAGCTTTTGCCGAGCAATTTGGCACCGGCACCCTGCAACAGATTTGCCAGTGCTTGCAGCCTTATCACCGGCAAGGGTGGGTGGAAATTGTCGGGGGTGACGGCGTGCCGGTGGCTGCATCCGACTGCCATCAATTACCCGCAGAAGGGCGGCTGCGCTTGAGCGATCCCGAAGGGTTCTTGTTTTCCAATACCATTTTGGCTGCTTTGTTTAGGGAAATTAGCTAAGGGAAATTTTTTTGAACCGCATTGACGCCATAGACGCAAGCTCCGTAAGGAGCGGTGGGCTTCCCGCAGGGTAGAGCGCCAAGGTAAGAGAGAGGGCTTTAGCCCAACTACAAACCTCTGTTTGGGCTTTAGCCCAACTACAAACCTCTGTTTGGGCTTTAGCCCAACTACAAACCTCTGTTTGGGCTTTAGCCCAACTACAAACCCATGCGAGCGTGCCCTATGCCCCACTCCCAAACAACATGATTCCTATTGCCGATAACATTATAACTCGCAGGCGGTCGATTGTCAATTATTTGCTCATCGGTTTCACAATTTCCCTGTTCTTATGGGAGTTGAAACTCGAAGCTGCCGGTGAACTCAGCGATTTTCTGCTGTCGTGGGGGATCTTTCCCCAGCAGTTGAGTGCCGTGGCGGCAGAGGCAATCGGGCAGAGAAATCCAGCCGCTTGGTTTGTTTTGCTATTTATGTCCGCCCGCTCTCTGCTGTTGGGGATGTTTCTCCACGGGAGCTTTAGCCAAATTTTGGGCAATCTTCTGTTTCTTTGGGTGTTTGGCAAGAGTGTCGAGGACATTCTGGGAGGCGGGCGATTTTTGCTGCTCTATTTGCTTTGCGGCGCACTCACCGGCATCGCCCAAATTCTGCTCTCCCCCGCAACAGCTGTGCCGGTGGTGGGGGCGAATGGCGCGGTTGCGGGCATTTTAGGAGCCTATTTTTTAAGCTTTACCCAGGCAAAAATTGACAGCATTCTGCCGCTGGGGATCGTATATATCCCCATCGAACTGCCAGCGCTTTTCTACCTGCCTTGGTGGTTTGCGCAGCAGGCTTTTTATGGGATTGGGCAGCTGGAAGTTGCCGGTGGCGTCAATCCGGGAGGGATGGTTTACTGGGGGCAGATTGTGGGGTTGACTGCCGGTGCTTGCTTGGTGCCGGTGATGGCAAAGCGCAAGCCAACCACTGCGATTTATTAGCGTTTTAATTTGATTTATTTCGCAGAAAAGTAGGTGCGTTACCCAAGGGAGACGCACCCTACAAGTGAGAGGCTACCTCAAGCATCAAGCTGGCTGTTCTGCCAGAATTTCTCTGTCGCCAGTTTCGCGCTTTTGCTGCATCCCTTCGCAAACCTGCAAGCGAGCGCAAGGAATCTTTTGTGACAGGATAATATTGGCAGGCTTGGCGGTATGAATTTCTAGCTGAGCCTCTGGTGTCGCTTCAAACATCAGGCGCTCTCCCGGAAAAATAACCCGGTCAGAAAACCCATATTTCAGCTGCGGTAGCCGAAGAATTTGAATGCGATCCGTCACGTTTATATAGCAGCAGAGAATGGCAGCGTTACTCTCAGAGCAGAGAAGATCGTCAAGTTGAATCATAGCGGCAAATCCCCCTGGATATCGATGACTGTTCTTTTTTCAGGAAACCTGGCTTCTATTCTGCACGAATCGGTTTTTTGCTGGAGCGGAGCGCACCGGCAAACTGTTTTGTTGCAAGGGCTGAGCGTGCTTTGGCTCGCTGTCCCTAAAATTGGGAGCGCCCACTCACTCAGTTTCTCAGGCAAAGGCACTTGAAAACCCGCACCTGTGCCTTGGGATTAAGCTACTCAAATTGAGCGGAAACTTCCCCAATCCGGAGCTGCTGTTTAGCTTGTTTCAACTCTTGCCAAAGCGCCCTGATTTCTAGATAAGCTACTTCCGGGGCGATTTTCCCTCCGGTTTGCAGACAGCAAATATAGTTTACCTTTTGAGAAAAGTCTTGCAGATTGGCATTGAAGGCCAGATTTTCTGGCGTAAAATGCCCGAAGTAGCGACTGTGCGGGTAAAGAAAATCACAGGTTTTCATTTTAACCTCTGTCACCTGTCCAGGCTCTCAAGTATTTTCTCCTCCGTGCGAGGTTTCAGCAAATTTTATAGCTCCTCGACCCAGCTGTTTCCTAGCGGTAGCTGACTGAACCCTTCTGTCTGGTTACAGACTGATGCCGGCTAAAAATTAAAAGCCGACAGATGAGATACCGCGCTTTTAATTTTAACTTGGGAAATCTCTGGGTGTACAGAGGGTATTAACCAGGCAGCCTTTTCGCAGAAAAGCTGCTGAATCCCCTTGTGAATGTGACCTTCTATGCGCAACCGCAGCTCTAGAGATCGGTACGGGAACTTGTGGGGGGTTAGGTTTCTGTTCGTCTGGTCGCCATCCCTATAAAAGACCCCAAGTCTTCTGAGGACATACGCCATTAACTCTTGGCGCATTTCGGAATTGGCCAAAGCCTCTTTATAGGGGAAATCGGGATATTGCTCCAAGGCAATTTCAATTTCCTCGCTCACCACTCGCACCGCTTGAATGACTATTGTATCGTCCATTTTACCTGTTTTTAGCTTACTCTTTGTACTCTAAGCTTTTTGACGTTCAGCGCCAGACTGCTCCCGGCTTCCATACCCCCCCGACACAGCCGGCAAGGAAGACTGAAAATATTTCTCGCTTGTTCCCCAAGCTTTCACGCGCTCCGCAGCGCAATTCCAGCCATCCACCGAAACCTGTACTTCTTCACGCTCAATGGTGAGCAGCCCAGGCTGGCACTGCTTGATCTCGAAGGCAATTCCTTGAACCCCCTCCTGTTGCAGGTCCTCAAGGTAGCCAGAACAGGCAACTTCCGCTTCCTTGGCACTCACAAAAGGGCCAAAATAGTAAGTGCAGTCAGGCCTTTCGGTGACAATTTCCAGCCACCATGCCAGTCCCAATTTTTCCAAGTAAGACACAAAAATATATTCTATCCTTTCTGACAATTGCATGGAATCAACCTCCTCTGTATGAGACACTTCTGCTCTCGCACTCTAATTCAAAACTAGTAACTTGGCTGTCAGCCATTTCCCAAACCCCCCTCACCTAACCCCCTCCCTTGAAAATCAGCAATCTCCGGCTTTCACCCCCCTGAAGTACGGTGCGATATTAGCGCTACAGCTTTCCTTTCCGCCCAGTAAGAGTGTGGGAAGCGCCTTTTAACTAGCCATTCTGAGAAACGACCGCACTCTCATTGAGCAGCTGGTTGATTTC
>CAZJNL010000074.1:0-10830 GCA_964546515.1 uncultured Oscillatoria sp. | reverse complement strand
ATTCAGCTCCCCATCGCCTAAAATTTTCAGCGAGCCTTTGTTGGCTGTGACAATGCCGGCTTCTATCAGTACCTTGAGAGTCACTTCTGTATTCGCCGGCAGTGATGCCAGCTTGCTTACATTAATCGTAGTGTATTGCTTGCGATTAATGATGGTAAAGCGCTTCAGTTTTGGCAAGCGTCGGTACAGGGGCATCTGGCCCCCTTCAAAACCGGGCCTGGTACTGCCGCCCGATCTAGCTTTTTGACCGCGCATCCCTTTGCCGGCGCTGGCACCTTGACCGGCAGAAACGCCCCGCCCTAACCGGCGGCGGCGCTTTTTCGAGCCCTGCTTGGGCACCGCATCTTGCAATCTCATAGGTTTGTTGTCTGCTGTCTGCTGGAAGCTGTCTGCTGGAAGCTGTCTGCTGTCAGCTGTCAGTGATTTATCTGCCCTGAGCTGAGAGCTGACAAAAAACTAGGTGTAAAGGTTCTCGACGGGAATGCCCCGCTCTTCGGCAACTTGGGAGAAGGTGCGCAGGCTGGCCAGGGCGTTGACAGCGGCTCTGGCATTGTTCAAGGGATTGCCCGATCCCAGCTGCTTGGCCAGGATGTTGCGCACGCCGGCCAGTTCCAGAACAGTGCGCACGGATCCACCGGCAATCACGCCCGTTCCGGGAGAAGCAGGTCGCATGATCACGGAAGCGCCGGTTGCGGCACCGTTGGCGGGGTGGGGAATGGAACTTGACTTGGTCAGAGGCACTGAAATCAAGTGCTTTTTGCCGTCTACCACGCCTTTTTTGACAGCACTGATCACGTCAGACGCTTTGCCGACGCCCACGCCGACTTGGCCCCGCTCGTTGCCAACCACGACGATGGCGCGGAAGCTGAGCTTTTTACCGCCCTTAACCACTTTTGTCACCCGGCGGATCTGGACGACCCGCTCTTGCCACTCGGTTTCTTTTTCCCGAGGGCGAGTGCTTTTTCTCTTACTGCTGCGTTGCTGCTGTTCCGCCATAGCTTTTTCCTTACTGAGGTTTGAAGGTTTGAAAGAAAGAAGGTTTTCAGGTGCGATTCCAGGTGCGCATCTCACCTGAGGTGCGCTGACAACCTTCCAACAAACCCGCTAAAAATCCAATCCAGCTTCGCGAGCGGCATCTGCCAGGGCTTTAATGCGACCGTGGTAGAGGTTGCCGCCGCGATCGAAAACTACCTTTTGAATGCCTTTTTCCAGCAACCGCGCGGCGATCAACTTGCCGACTAAGACTGACGCCTCACAGTTAGCCCCAGACTTCAATTCTGACTTCAGCTGCGGCTCGAGAGTTGAAGCCGCGACCAGAGTGTGGTGCGCGGTGTCGTCAATCACTTGCGCGTAAATGTGTTCAGAGGAGCGAAACACCGCCAATCGAGGGCGTTCTGGGGTGCCGAACACTTTGCGCCGGACTCGCCGGTGGCGGCGAGCGATGGATTGAGATCGAGTTAGCTTCATTTCTTACCCTTGCCTCCTGCTTTGCCAACCTTGCGTCTGACCAATTCCCCCGCATAGCGGATGCCTTTGCCCTTGTAGACTTCCGGCGGCCTGACAGCCCGAATCTTGGCTGCTGTATTCCCCACGACTTCTTTATCAATGCCGCTAACAATCACGTTGGTGTTGTTTTCGACTGCCAAGAGGATGCCGTCGGGGGGTTGAATTTCCACCGGCTTGCTGTACCCGACGTTGAGAATCAGGTTGCGGCCTTGAACCTGGGCCCGATAGCCGACCCCTTGGATTTCCAGGCGTTTCTGAAAGCCGGTGGACACGCCGTCAATCATATTGGCCACTAAGGTGCGGCACAAGCCGTGGCGCTGGCGAGCCGCTCTGGACTCGTCCCGCCGCTTCACCGTAATCGTGTTGCTCTCTTCAACGACTAGCACTTCCTCGGGCAAAACCCGAGACAGTTCGCCTTTTGGCCCTTTAACAGCTACCCGCTGTCCGTCTATCGCTACTGTTACTTTGCCGGGGATGGGAATAGGGCGCTTGCCGATACGAGACATGACAGATTCCTCCTTACTAATGCATGGATTTTCGATTTTGGATGCAAGGAGTCAACCCTTCTATCTAAAATCTAAAATCTAAAAACGCCTCTACCAGACATAACAAAGCACTTCTCCTCCCAAGCCAGCTCGCCGAGCTTCTCGGTCGGTCATAATGCCCGATGACGTGGAAATGATGGCAATGCCGATCCCGCCCAAAACCCGTGGCAATTCTTTCCGATTGGAGTATACCCGCAAGCCCGGTCTGCTGACTCGCTTGAGAGCGGTGATGATTGGCTTGCGGTTTTTCCCTTTGTACTTTAAGGTCAGTACCAGCTGCACTTTTATCCCTTCGCCCACTTCTGAACACTCAGCAATAAAGCCTTCATCCTTAAGGACTTTGGCGATATTGCGGGTCATTTTAGTGGCCGGCACTGATGTCGTTTCGTGCCGCGCCAAACTGGAATTTCGGATGCGAGTTAGCATGTCTGCAATCGTGTCGTTAGCCGCCATCGTTCCTCCTTATAAAATTGCTTCAGGTAGTCCGGAAGGGCATACCCATTTCTTTAAGCAAGGCGCGGCCCTCTTCGTCGGTTTTTGCCGTGGTCGTGATTGAAATATCCATCCCACGGATTTGGTCGATGCTGTCGTACTCAACTTCTGGAAAAATGAGCTGCTCTCTCACGCCTAAGGTGTAATTCCCCCGACCGTCAAAACTCTTGGGACTTACGCCGCGAAAGTCCCGAATGCGGGGCAGCGCCAGGTTAATCAGCCTGTCCAGGAAGGCGTACATGCGCTCGCCTCTTAGGGTAACCATAATGCCCACCGGCATCCCCTGACGGATTTTGAAACCGGCAATTGCTTTTTTCGCCCGAGTCACCACCGGCTTTTGGCCTGCGATCAGTGCGATTTCCTTCAAGGACGCTTCCATCGCCTTGGCATTCTGAGCCGCATCCCCTATGCCTCTATTCACCGTGACTTTTACCAGCTTGGGCACCTGATGGATGTTCGTGTAATGGAACTGATCCATCAGTTTGGGGACAATTTTCTCTGCGTACAGGATTTTCAGTCGCTCTGCCATAATTTCTCCTCTTTACACTTCCCTGGTCTTGGTCAGGGACTTGACTCTGACTTCAGCATTCAGGACTCAGGAGTCAGGATTAGAGCTGAATTCTGCATCTCTGCCTAGCTGACTTCTGAGTGCTAGTCAATGATTTCTCCCGTCTTTTTTAGCATCCGCACTTTGCGCCCGGATTCGGTAAACGTGTAGCAAACGCGGCTGACTGCCTTTTCCTTAGCGGAATAGAGCATCACGTTGGAGCTGTGAATCGGCGCTTCAAAGTTTACAATTTTCCCCGACTCACCCTCCTGCTGGCCTTTGACATGCTTTGTTTTAACATTCACCCCTTTGACAACCACTTGGCTCTCTTGGGGAATAGTGCGCAGGATTTCGCCCACTTTGCCTTTCTCTTTGCCTGCAATCACCTGAACGGTGTCACCTTTTTTGACGTGCATTTTATAGCGAACGGGTTGCTTGGCGGCTTTTTGCGAGCCGCCATTAATTGGGATCGCCATCAGAGCACCTCCGGAGCCAGAGAAACTATTTTAGTGAAATTTTTGTCGCGCAGTTCGCGAGCGACCGGCCCGAACACGCGGGTTCCCTTGGGGTTGCCGTCCGCGTTGACGATCACGGCGGCGTTGTCGTCAAATCGAATGCTCATGCCGCTTTCCCGGCGCAGCCCCTTGCGGGTGCGCACGACCACAGCCCGCACGACATCCGACTTTTTGACGGCCATATTGGGGATGGCGTCTTTGACGACGGCGATGATCACGTCGCCGACATTGGCGTAGCGTCGGTCGCCGCCCAGAACGCGGATGCACATCAATTTGCGGGCTCCGCTATTGTCGGCAACGTTGAGGTAGCTTTCTTGCTGAATCACGGTTGGTTTTCCTTGCAGTTGTTAGCTCTTAGCTGTTAGCTGTTAGTTTTTAGCGGTCTAAAAACTGCCAACTAAAAACCAAAAACTCTTTAAGCTTGCGCGGTGCCGGTGAGAATCTCTGTTACCACCCAGCGTTTTGTCTTGCTGAGAGGGCGAGTTTCCTGAATGCGGACTCTGTCCCCTTCTTTGCAGCGATTTAACTCGTCGTGAGCTTTGTACCGCTTGGTGCGCACTACGATTTTGCCGTATTTCGGGTGGGGCGACCGATTTTCGATGGCCACCACTACGGTTTTGTTCATTTTGTCGCTGACCACCAAGCCTACTCGTTCTTTTACTGCCATTGTCACCTACTCCTCAACTGGGCCCGATTCTGTGCCGGGAGATTTTGCCCGGTCTGGCGCTCCCGCCGCTCTAGCCCGCTTGCGCTCCCCTTCAACGGTCATCAGCTGAGCCAGCCGGTGCCGGGCGTGCTTGAACTCGTGGGCCTTTCCCTCCCGGCGAGTGGCTTTTAGGAGTCGCAATTGAAACAGCTGCCGCTTCACTGCCAGAATTTCCGCGTCCAGCTGTTCGTCACTCAAGTTTCTCGCATCTGTTATTTTAGGCAAAGCCATAATTACGACTGCTCCTGTTCACGCGAGACGAACTTGGTCTTGATGGGCAACTTATAAGCCGCTAGGCGCATAGCCTCGCGGGCGATATCTTCTGTGACGCCGCCAATTTCAAATAAAATCCGACCTGGCTTGACTACGGCCACCCAGAATTCTGGCGAACCTTTCCCTGACCCCATCCGGGTTTCTGCTGGGCGCATCGTCACCGGCTTGTCTGGGAAGATGCGTATCCAGATTTTGCCACCTCTTTTAATGTAGCGGGTCATGGCGCGACGGCTGGCCTCAATTTGTCGGGAGGTTATCCAGGCCGGCTCTAGAGCTTGCAGGGCGTACTCGCCGAAGCTGAGCGTGTTGCCGTTGGTTGCCTGACCGGTCATCCGCCCCCGCTGCTGCTTGCGGAATTTCGTTCTTTTTGGACTTAACATGATTGGTCAATTATTAGCTGTCTGCGGTCAGCTGTCTGTTGCGAAGCTGTCTGCTGCTCTCCCCTTGCGGGCGCGTGGCTGACAGTCCTGACAGATAACTGGTCAGTCTCAATCATTAGAGCGGTCTTCAAACTTCTGGCGGCGGCGCTGCTGCTTGCGCGGTGGTGTGCCCTTGCCTGCGCTGGCAGTTACCTCTTGCTGTCCGGGAATGATTTCGCCTTTGAAGATCCAAACTTTGACGCCGAGAATGCCATAGATGGTTTTGGCGGTGCGGTAAGCGTAGTCAATGTCTGCCCGCAAGGTGTGCAGCGGCACTCTTCCTTCCCGAGTCCACTCGGTGCGAGCGATTTCTGCCCCGTTGAGCCGTCCACTGACTTGCACTTTGATGCCTTCCGCGCCGGCTTTCTGGGCCCGCTGGATGGCTTGGCGCACCACCCGCCGGAAAGAAACCCGCCGCTCTAGCTGTCCTGCGATGTATTCGGCAATCAGCCCCGCGTCGGCATCGACTCTGGCCACTTCCACGACGTTGATGCGGATCTGGCGATTGCTGTTGCCCAGCATTTCTTGCAAGCCGGTGCGCAAAGACTCTATCCCCTGACCGCCGCGACCGACGACCACTCCGGGGCGGGCTGTGCGCACTTCCAGGTCTATCTGGTCTGCTTTCCGCTCCACCCGCACTTCGGAAATCCCCGCATTACTGAGGGTTTTTTCCACATATTTGCGGATTTTGTAGTCCTCTTGCAAGAGTTCAGGGTAGCGATTGGCATCAGCAAACCAGCGAGAGCGGTGCTCTTGCGTGATCCCTAAACGAAGCCCTACTGGATGAATCTTCTGTCCCATAACGATTTTAGATTTTAGATTTTAGATTTTAGATTTTGTCAAGTTATCATCTAAAATCTAGGCGGTAACATTCTCAATCCCAATCCGATGCTAATTATTCTGACTCGGTTGCAGCCACAGCCACTGTGATGTGACAGGTTTGCTTGCGAATCTGGTAAGCGCGACCTTGTGCTCTTGGGCGGAAGCGCTTCAGCACCGGCCCACTATCCGCATAAGCTTGACTGACAATCAGTTTGGCCGGTTCTACCCCTAAATTGTGCTCCGCATTGGCCACAGCTGAGCGCAGGGTTTTGAGCACTGGCTCGCAGGCTCGGTAAGGCATGAACTCCAGAATAATCAGCGCTTCCCGATAGGAGCGCCCCCGAATCTGGTCTAGCACCCGGCGCACCTTGGAAGGAGACATGCGGATGTATTTGGCAATCGCTTTGGCTTCTTTTTCGGTGTCTATAGCCATTGATTTCTCCTTATCTGTTGGTCAGCTGTCAGTTGTTCCAGGTCAGTTGTCAGTTTTCCCTTGCGCGAGCTTATCCTGTCGTGGGGGCGCCGCGGTTTATGAAGATACTTCGTTGTGTGGCTTTTCTTACGGGTGAACCCGCCCCTACAGGTAACAGACCCCTGGCCGCTAACCCCTAACCCCCAAGACCAACTATCTTTTTGCTTTCTTATCCCCTTTAGAGTGCCCCCGGAAGGTGCGAGTCGGGGCAAATTCCCCCAACTTGTGCCCTACCATCTGGTCTGTGACGTACACCGGCACATGCTGGCGTCCGTTGTGGACGGCAATCGTGTGCCCCACCATTTGCGGCAGAACTGTCGAGGCTCGCGACCAAGTTTTAATCACCTGCTTTTCGCCCTTGGCATTCAACTTTTCTATTTTGCTGAGCAGGTGATCGGCAACGAAAGGACCCTTTTTGAGAGAGCGCATAGTTCAATTCCAAAATAAAGGGTGAACGATGAAGGTGTTGGATGAGGGCGAGTCATGCCGCACTCATCCAACTGATGGTGCGAAATGCCTCAGGACTCGCGACCGCCACGACCGCGCTTGGAGGATTTGCGCCGCCGGCGCACTATTAAAGCGCTGCTGCGTTTGTTGCGCTTGCGAGTCTTGTAGCCCAAGGCTGGTTTGCCCCAAGGTGTCACCGGCCCTGGCCTGCCGATCGGCGCTCTGCCTTCTCCGCCGCCGTGGGGGTGGTCTACCGGGTTCATGACGCTGCCGCGCACCTGTGGGCGGCGTCCCTTCCAGCGAGTTCGCCCCGCCTTGCCGACGCTGATATTTCTGGCATCGGTATTGCCTACCTGGCCTATGGTAGCGTAGCACTCCCGGCGCACCATCCTCACTTCACTCGAGGGAAGCTTGATGGTGACAAAGTTTCCTTCCTTAGCCACTACCTGAGCGCTGGCTCCTGCTGCCCGCACAATCTGGCCTCCCTTTCCGGGAGTCAGTTCCACGTTGTGGACGCTGGTGCCCAGGGGTATATTCCCCAGCGGCAAGGCGTTGCCGGTTTCAATGGCCGCCTCGGGCCCGGCCACCACCGTCGCCCCTACTTTCAATCCGTTTGGGTGCAGGATGTACCGTTTTTCTCCGTCCTGGTAGTGCAGGAGGGCAATCCGGGCGTTGCGGTTGGGATCGTACTCGATCGCTGCTACTCTGGCGCTGCAATTGCGCTTGTCGCGCCTAAAGTCCACAATCCGGTACAGGCGCTTGTGGCCCCCACCCCGGTGCCTGCAGGTAATCACGCCGCGATTGTTCCGACCTTTAGGCCGGTGTTTCGATCCCGTCAGAGATTTTTCCGGCTCGTCCCGCGTTATCTCGGCAAAGTCCGAGACGGAGCGCTGGCGAGTGCTCGATGTGTATGGCCGATAAGAACGGATGCCCATAACTTAAAATTTGTCCGCTGTCAAGTTCTCTGCTGTCCGCTGTCTGCTCTCATTTGTCCGCTGTCCGCTCTCAGGAACGAAGCTGTTAGTTCCCACTGACCGCTGACTCCTGACTCCTGACTTTTCTACACTTCGGGGAACAAGGTGATGGAATCCCCTTCTGCCAGCGTCACAATTGCCCGCTTGTATTGAGGTTTAAACCCTGCAAACCTGCCCACTCGACGCTTTTTCAGCGGTCCTTTTTGAGTGTTCACGCTCACCACTTTGACCTCAAACAGGTACTCTATCGCGGCTTTAATCTGCGGTTTCGTCGCTTTTGGAGCTACTTCAAACGTGTATTTGTTCCGCTCCGTTAACAGGGTTGCTTTCTCTGTCACGAGGGGGCGACGCACCATATCCGCCCAATCGCGGGTGTTGTATTTAGGCACTGTAAACCTCCTGTATTTTTGCCATAGCTGCTGCTGTCGTGACAATTTTATCTGCCGCAAGCACGTCATAAACATTCAAGCTTGGAGCTGAAATCAGCTTCACATAAGCTATATTCCTCGCCGACAAAAGAACGTTTTCTTCCAGCTCGCTGACAATCAGCAGCACCTTTGATTCAGGCCCCACACCCCAGCGCCCCAGCGCCGCCACCAACTCTTTGGTTTTGGGTCTTGGCAGCTGAGAAGCGAACTCCTCAACTACAATCAAATCCTCTAAGCGACTTTGCAAAGCCGTCCTCAGCGCCAACCGCCGCTCTTTGCGGTTCATCTTAATGTCGTAGTCTCTGGGTTTGGGCCCGAATATGACACCGCCCCCCCGCCACAGCGGCGAGCGAATTGAGCCGGCGCGAGCGCGACCCGTGCCTTTTTGACGCCAGGGTTTGCGTCCGCCGCCCCTGACTTCCGACCTCGTTTTCGTGCTGGCTGTCCCCTGACGCGCATTGACCATTTGCATTCTCAGCGCTCTGTGGACAATATGAGCGGCGTTTTCTTGTTTCGCTACCCGCAGCTCCAGAGTCGCCGAGCCGCACTCTTCTCCAAGCCAGTTTCGCACTACGCAGTTAACCATGTCTTTTTTCCTTTCTCAGGTGTTAGGGGTTAGGGGTTAGGGGGGTAGGTGTTAGGGGGTAGGTGTTAGGGGGTAGGTGTTAGGGGGTATGTGGTAGGTGGAACGGAGTGGGTTGTCCCTCTCCCCCCCCTCACTGCCCCTCTTTCCCTGAAACCTGAAACCTGCTCTCACCAATGACCTTTTCACCGGCAACTACCGACCTACTTTTTTCGCCGGCATGATATTGAGCAGCGCTCCCCGTTTGCCCGGAACCGCTCCTTTGATCAGCAGCAGGTTGCGCTCAGCGTCCACCCTCACCACTGTCAGCTTGCGCACCGTCACCTGTGTGCCTCCCAGGCGACCGGCCATCCGCTTGCCCGGGTAAACGCGACCGGGAGTTGTCCCCGCGCCCACGGAACCGGGCAGCCGGTGGTTTTTTGACCCGTGCGACATTGGCCCCCGCTTGAAGTTGTGCCGCTTCTGATAGCCGGCAAACCCCCTACCGATACTGGTTCCGATTGCGTCTACAATCTCACCGGCGCTGAAAATATCGGCTTTTATCTGCTGTCCCAATTGATACTCGCCCGGATTCTCCACGCGATACTCTTGCAGGTGACGCACCGCCCCTGTCCCCGACTTGGCCAGGTGCCCCAGCAGCGGCTTGTTGAGAGCCTTGGGCTTCACCTCACCGTATCCCACTTGGAGAGCAGTGTAACCGTCTGTCTCTTCCGTTTTAATTTGCGTTACCGTGCATGGCCCTGCTTGGATCACGGTGACTGGGACAGCTTTTCCCTCCGCGTCAAACACTTGAGTCATGCCGAGCTTCGTGCCCACAATACCTAAAGCCACGGGTTTAATGGTCTCCTTTTTTTACGCACTACTATATCCCCGGATGTCAGGCGAACCTCCCATCCGTTTGCTCCCATAAAGTTTTTTCACCAGACAAGCCAGCAGCGGTTTCCCAAATTCTCAGGAAACCAACTCCCCGCCCGTTCTCGGGCCAAATTGCCTTTTGTCTTAAACCGTCAGCGACCGGGCCAATTTATCCCGGTCTTCGGAGGACTTTCCCGGGACTTAACCCGCGAGCGGGTCAGTATCCTACTGATGAGACTTGTCACAACGCTGAACTGGCCATCCAGCCGTGCCGCTCATTTCCTCTTCTGCAACGCCTTTCCTTGGGAATCGCAGGCCCAAACTACCCCTTCTTGCCTCAGCGATCTGGAGGTGATCTGTAATTTTGCCGACAATCTAAAATCTTAAACTATCTATTTGCACTTGTCTAGTGATTGGGGAAAAAATTTTTTTTCGCCGTCCGGCGACCCTATGGCCAGGGGGTGGCAGTGGCGCACCAGAGCCGCCGCGCAGCCCTGCCCCCCCTGATTCAGGATAAAATGCCAGCAGCAGTTAACAAAACTACAGGATAAGGCAAACAGCACAGTTATGGCACTGATCACCACCGGGGGCCTACTGATTCGCGATCTGGAAAAGAACGGTGCGCTGGGACTGTATGTCCCCTTAGAAGGGGGATTTGAGGGGCGCTACCAGCGCCGCATACGGGCAGCAGGGTACACCACCTACAACCTGACAGCGCGGGGTTTGGGAGACTTAGCCGCCTATCTGACAGGGGTTCACGGGGTTCGCCCTCCCCACCTCGGCAAGAAAAGTCTCAGCACCGGCGCAGCAGTCGGCTATGTCTACTACGTCCCCCCCATTCTAAACACCCAGTTAGACCACTTGCCCCCCAAGGCCAAGGGACTGGTGCTGTGGATCATCGAAGGACACATCCTCTCCCGTCAGGAAATTGAATATTTGACGGCTTTACCTCAAATCGAGCCCCGCGTCAAAATTGTAGTCGAGATGGGCGGCGAGCGCTTCTTCCGCTGGAAGCCCCTGAAAGATACCTTAGCCGCCGCCTGAAGCAGGCGCAGTTGCAGCGACCACAAGCGGAAGTCCCGGGGTAACAGTTGCCGGTGTGCGGGGCGGTTTAGGAACCTCTGTGCGCAACCCGCCCACCCTTGTCTCCATCGTTCCACTGTGTGGAGACGCGACATGTCGCATCTCCACAAGTCGAGCTTGCAGCTCCATCGGTCGAGATCAGAACTCCATCGGTCGAGCTTTC
>CAZJNL010000073.1:2528-10982 GCA_964546515.1 uncultured Oscillatoria sp. | reverse complement strand
ACGGCAGGGTCGATTAATGCTGTGTTAAAGCTGTCTATTTCAACGCCTAGGGGCAGTTTGTCAAGGATAAACAAACTGACGGTGGTAACGAGCCATGCAATCAGAATCTGAAATAGCATGCTGATAATTTCCTCTGTGAGTTAAGTAATGTATGCAACACTTATGGGGCAAAGCTCCCTATCGAGAGGGTAGCAAAACTGTGCCGCCTGTTGCGGGTGCCGGCGGTTCGTTGGCAGCCGGTGCCGGTGCTGCGCCAGTTGTGTCAGGTGTCAAGTGGCACGGTGGTAGGGGTGCCGCGCACGATACGGCAGGCCACATTCCGCCAAAACCAGTCTGGATAGCTCACAGATGTGGGTAATGGATTAGCAAAGGGAGGGGGGAAAGAAAACACGTCTACACCTGCGCCAAGTCCGCCACGTGCGGGTGAAGGAGAAGCTGGTTGGCGAGGAACTGGCCACGACCTACTTCCACGGGACTCTCAGCAGCGAGAGGGAAACGATCCTGGATGTGGTGATGGAGTCGGCAACCATCGATGTCTGGAAGGGCCAAGTTTGGGTGAGGCTGCCTGCTTGGCTGCCGGTCCCCGAAACGGAGGAACAAATCTGGATCGTGTTAAATCCGAAGATTTACCGCGAGCGCAACGGGGTCAAGATGCGCAAGAACCCCTACGGGATGTGCCGGCTGTTCAGCAAGACAGACTTGATCGACGCGATGATAGAGCGGGCATGGTCGGAGGGGGAAGGTAAACTGACATACAACGACGACATCAGCTACACTTACTTTGGCAGTCAGAAGAAACATATCGTAGATTTGCAAGAAGACGGGGTTTTTTGCTCGTGCATTGGTTACAGCGATTTGCAGATGGCGTTCCAGGAAGACAGCTATCTTGTCAAAAAACTGCTAAAGCATCCAGTGCTGAGGGGACAGTTGCCCGACCGGCATGTGTTCGCGGTGTGGCGCTTGCTGGGAGTGCAAGAGTTTAAGGAATACCAGTTTGAGTATTGCAAATTAGTGCTGCGGTCATACGGTCTTGACAGCCTTACGAAATTCTACAAAGATGGCATCTCCCGCCTGCACCTGTCGGTTTATTGGAATCACCGGCAGATCGGGCAAATTAGGCAGCGCCGGGGACAGGATGGGAATTTGTGTTGGTGCAGTGAAGCGAACGTGTGTCTCTACAGAGAGCGCCGAACCCACAAGAACTTTGAGGAGGCGGTGATTGACTTGCTAGACGTAATTCAAATTATCGACCGCTAGGGGTTGGGGCGAAAGGAGTTGGCCAAAAGAGCCTGGGGTCATCCGTCGGCAGAGCGTGAATTCCGGAAACGGGATGGAGACGAAATGCCAAGCTTGCCGGCGGCTTGCTAAATGTCTTTGAGCTTATCGTCAATCAGTTCTATCAAGCGCTGGGTAGCTTGGCGTGCGCTAGGGCAGAAGTTTTGGTTTTGGGTGTCCAGACTTTCGGCTATACCACAATTTTTTCTGCCGAAGAGGAAATAAGTGGTCATTTCCCCCTTGCCTTTGACTTGGATCGCACCCCGCTTTGACAGCAAGTATTGCTCGCGCAATAGCTTGTAGGTAGCGTCGGAGACTTGAATTCGCCCCGCCAAACCGTGCGATTCCATGCGGCTCGCCGTGTTCACCGTGTCACCCCACAAGTCGTAAATAAACTTTTTGATGCCAATCACTCCCGCTACCACCGGCCCGCTGTGGATGCCGGTGCGGATGCTGAATGCTAAGTTGTTCTTGGCGTTAAATCGAGCGATTTCTGCTTGCATGTCCAGCGCCATTTCTGCGATCGCCTGAGCGTGATCCGCCCGTCGCACCGGCATCCCTCCGACCACCATATAGGCATCGCCAATTGTCTTGATTTTCTCCAAGCCATACTTTTCAGTCAGCCGGTCGAAGGCGGAGAAAATTTCGTTGAGTAAGCTCACCAGTTGAATGGGAGAGAGATAGGAAGCGAGCTGGGTGAAGCCAACTATATCAGCAAAGAGAACCGTCACCTCGGCAAAGTCTTCTGCAATCGTGCTTGGCTGTTGCTTCAGGCGATCGGCAATCGGCTCTGGCAAGATATTCAGCAACAGGCGTTCGGTTTTTTCCTGCTGGTGGCGCAGCGCTTCTTCCGCCTGCAGGCGCTGGGTGATGTCTCGGAACATGGAGCGAGTGGCAACCTGCTTCCCCTCTACGAATTTACAGTTGATGCTCCCTTCCACCGAGATTGTCTGGCCGGCTTTGGTAATTAATTCAACTTTTACCGCATCCAGCTTTTCTCCCGACATCACCCGACCGAATATTTGCCAGCAGTGCGCTTTACTGTCGGGATGAATGATGTCGAACACCGTCAGGTCAGCCACTTCATATTCGCTATATCCCAGGGTTTCGCGCCAAGCGCGATTCACATACAAAAAACGACCGTCGGGAGCGACGGACTGAATCAAGTCGCTGGCATTTTCAAACAAGTCTCGATATCGCTCTTCGCTCTCAGCGAGAGCAGCTTCCGCTTGTTTGCGCTTGATAAACTGACCCAGCTGGCTGCCAAGATAAGCTATCATCTCGATGAGGTCTTCATCATAGGGGCTTTGCTCGCGGCTAAAGAAATTCATCACTCCCAGAACTTCGCTGTCGCTGATGATGGGAAACCCGAAAGCGGCGTGCAGTCCCAGTTTGGCTGCGACTTCCCGGCGCTGGAAGTTAGCCTCACTGGCGATATCGGCAATCCACTGCGGGGAATTTGTCGCCCAAACCAATCCAGGCAATCCCTCTCCACGCGCAAAGGCGAGCTGCTTGGCGAACGCTGTATATTCGGCGACGCCAACTGCCGGTCTAGACCAAATTTCCACACACCGCAGCAATTTTGGATTTTGGATTCCTTTTTGCCTCTCACTTTCTTCTACCATCCACAGCTCACCTAGAGCCAATCCCAGGCTTTCACAGAGTGCTAGCAGGATTTTCGGCGTCGCTTCTTTGAGGGTAGCAGACTCTGATAAGATTTGAGCTGTGGCGGACTGCGCCACCATACGCTGTTGGGCGCGGACGCGGTGGGTGATATCCCGACCGATATAGATGAAATCTTGTAAGTCCTCCAGGTCTGTTTCAATGGCTGAGCAGGAAAATTCAACGGAAAGCTTTTTTCCAGTTTTGGTGTGGCAAACCACTTCTATATTCGTCAAATCCCCCTCGGATAATATATCCTCTTCAGTGACTAGGTTTAAAAAGTTACGGTCAGCAACAATCTGTGATATGGGCCTGCCCTTCAGTTCATCCTCGCTATAGCAAAACAACTTTTGAGCCGCTTGATTTACTGTCTTGATACTTCCTTTTCTCGTCGTTACTATCAAAGCATCTGCCATTGACGTAATAATCTTGTTAAGGGAATTCTGGGAAGCAGATAAGGCACTCAACAGCAGCCCCGTTTCGTTGGTACTCTGCACTAATCTCTGCTCCAAAGTCATGCGATCGCTGACATCTTGAAAAAGAATAATCAGCCAGTTTTCAAAAGTTTCTTCATCTCGGTACAGGTTGACATAAAAGTCCATATAGAGAGGAAAACCGCGCTCCGGAAACCGCCCAATACCTTTAAACTCGAAACTCTCTTGCTCTCCTTGCAAGACAGCCATTAGGATATCTTCAGTTCCTATCAGTTCAGGAAAGCTCAAGCGGACATCCTGACCGGGAAACACCCGCTCGGGACAGTCGGCAAACCGCTGGACATCCGAGGAGGTTTCTAGGATGAGCAAATCCCGCCCCACTATCAGGTACTCCAGGTGGAGTGGGACTAAGAGTTTATTAAAAAGTTTTTGCATGCCGGCTCTCTCTCATGTTTGACACTACCCTTAACTTATAACATCATCTTCCTTGGTTTGGCGACCGCTATCTAATGGAATCCTGACTTTAAACGTTGTGCCTACCCCGGCTTCACTGGATACCCAAATCTGGCCACCGTGCAATTCTACAGCTTTTTTGACAATGGCTAGCCCCAGTCCTGTACCGGGAAGCTTGCGTGCGTTTTTGGCTCGATAGAATGTTTCAAACAGTCGTTTTTGGGCTTCGGGAGGAATGCCAATCCCTCGGTCTTGAATCTCAAAGGTTGCCTCTCCATTTGTCACATAAGTGAGTTCAAAACGGACAGGATTGCCTTGGGGTGAATACTTGACAGCATTGTCGAGCAAATTCGTGAGGATTTGCCGCAGCAGCTTTTCATCCATGCAAGCATTAATGCATTCCTCTTGACAGACAAAGGTAATTGTCGGCCCAGAAGCAGTACCGTAGGGGCTGCGCTTCTGTGCCATCTCCATTTCTAGCACTAGAGCGCGGCATAACTGCGCCAAGTCAATGGGTTCTGGGTGAAACTCCAGTTTTCCCGCTTCGGCTTTACCGATGACCAGCACGTCCTCTAAGAGGTCGGTCATTTGTTTGACCGATTTTTGAATCATCTGGAAATATAGCTGGGTGTCCTTATCAAGAGTTTGACGTCTGAAATATTCCTCTTTCAGTAATGCTGTAGCAGTTAGGATAGTGGTCAGCGGGTTGCGGAATTCGTGGGAAGTCATCGAGACAAAGCTGGATTTCAGTTCGTTGAGTTCTTTTTCTTTGTCCAGAGCTTTGCAAATTTCTGCTTCAGCTCGCTTGCGATCGCTGATATCCCGCCCGATATAGACCAAATCCTGCAATCCCTTTATCTCCGTCTGAATGGCTGAGCAGGAAAAGGCGACGGTTATCTTTTCTCCTGTTTTTCTGTGACAAACTACTTCCACATCTTTCAACAATTCGGCTTCCGATAGGAAACCCAGACGCAGGCTCGATCGGCGCAGGAATGTTTCATCGTCTACCAGCATTGAAACCGGCTGGCCAATTAATTCCTCTTCCCTGTACCCAAATAAGTCTTGAGTGGCCCGATTGACGGTTTTTATGTGTCCTGAGAGCGCGGTCACTATCAAGGCATCTGCCATTGAGTGAATAATTTTATCAATATAATCTTTTGAACTCGCTAAAGCGCTCAACAGCAGGCTCGCTTCATTGGCCCTCTGCACCAAGCTTTGCTTCAATACCATCATTTCTGTGACATCTTCAAAGAAGACAACTAGCTCGGTTTCAAGAGTTTCTTCATCTCGGTCGGCGGTGGCATATAAATCAATATAGAGCGGAGAGCTTGGCTCGGAAAACCGGGCAATACCTTTTAACTCGAAATTAGGCCGACGGCCCGACAAAACTGCCCTGAGGATATCTTCAACGCCTATCAATTCGGGAAAGCCGGCGCGGACATCCTGGCCTGGCCTCACCTCAGAGGGAAGAAGGACGCTATCGCGTCCCGCTTCGCTATCGGCAAACCGCCCCACGCCAAAGGATGTATCGAGAATAATCAAGTCCTGATTCAGGGTCAGGTACTCGATGCGGGGGGGAGCTAAGAGTTTCTTTAACAGAGGTTTCATGCCGGTGCTATTATTCTGTAAGCTAACTGCTGAAAAATTTCGTCAACGTATGCGCCTGTCTGGGCCGAAATTTTGTAGGTCGCCAAAACTCGCTCCGGGGCCAGTTTCGGAACCTGGGTTGCCAGTTCTTCTAGTTCTTTCTCATCAACTATATCTGATTGATTCCAGGCAATGACGATAAAACCTTTCGGATTGACGGACAAAAACAGCTGAATGCGCTCGCTCAAGCGAGCCAGGGTTTCCTCTCGGCTGACATCGGCAACAATCACTGCTCCACTTGCCCCTTGCAAGTAACTCCGGAAGACAGACTTAAATTTGTTACCGCACTGGAATTCCCATATTATAAGCTTTAATTTCAGCTTTTGGTGCGGCTCCTCACCGAATAATTCTAGAGTCTTGTATGAAATTGTCACCCCCACGTTATAAAGATAAGTATCGCTAAGCTGGCGCTTAACAAACCTGCTTCTGTGGCTATTGTCCCCCATCAGCCCATCACCAAGAATGCAGATTTTTTTAGAGAGCGCAGACATACCGTCGTTGCTGACACTGGATGTAATATCATCCAATTCTACAGGCAGACCTGCTCCCGGTAGTTGATTTAAGTCACCCAAGGGTGTGATCTGCCTCAGGTTTAGTTCTATTATCCCGACTCAGGGAGACAAATTCAAGCCCTGGCGCAGGCCCAAAGGCCCGTGCTATCTTAGCGAATGCCCAAATCTGGAGACTGCCCCGGCTGGGGCGTGGGAGTGGGCCACCCAGCAGAGACTGGGGGGTAAACCGGCGTGCGGGGCACGCGAAACTTGGGACAATAGAGTACCAGAGGAGACTGCCCATCCTCGGAGCGCTCTGGGGCATCGAGACAAGAAATCGGGTTTGATACAGTGTTGCCAGCGCCTTCCGCGCTCAGAGGGGATTATACCATCAGGTCAGTTCACGGTCACGTCCGGGAATAATAGCGATGAAAAAAATTCTGGTAATAGAAGACGAGCGATCCATTCGCAGGCTGCTGGTGAAACTGCTCGCTGCTGAAGGATTTCAGGCTATTGAGGCAGAAAACGGCAGCATTGGGGTGCATTTGGCTAAACAGCATTGTCCCGATTTAATTTTTTGCGACATTATGATGCCCGAACTCGACGGGTACGAGGTGCTGGCCATATTGCAACAAGATCCAGCCACAGCCACCATACCCTTCATTTGCCTGACGGCTAGAGATGACCGAGCCGATCTGCGCCGGGGGATGGAGCTGGGAGCCAGCGATTATCTCACCAAGCCCTTTACCAAAAATGAACTCTTAGGTGCCATCACCGCTCAGCTGGCCAAACAGGAAAGAGTCAGGCAGCAGCAAACCACAGCCCTCCAGGAGGCAATCGCCAAATTGGAATTGCAGGCTCATTACGACAGCTTGACCAACCTGCCGAACCGGCTGCTATTGCGCGAGCGATTTCTCCAGATTCTCGCCACCGGCAAGCACCCATCACAATTAATCCCCGTCCTAGTTCTCAGCCTAGACCAGTTCGACCGCTTCCACTTCAGTCTGGGGGAATCCCACAGTACCTTGCTGCTCAAACAGGTAACAGAGCGCCTCCTCTCCTGTGCGGGCGAGCGGGGTACAGTCGCCCGATTGCAGCCCGAGCAATTCGCTCTCCTCTTACCGCCGGTGCCTGACTCCCAAGTGGCGGCAACAACCGCTCAAACTCTCCAGGAGACTTTATCTCAACCCTTTACCCTAGAGGAATATCAAGTCCTTCTTACCACCAGTATTGGAATTGCCTTATATCCTGAGGATGGCAGTGACCTCGACATCTTGCTCAAAAAAGCCAACGCCGCCATTCTGGGGGCGCAGCAACTGGGAGGCAATCGCTATCAGCTTTACACACCAGCCATCCAGCAGAAATCCTACGAGCGCCTGATGCTAGAGATCAGCCTTCAGCATGCTGCAGAGCGAGGGGAATTCCAACTTTACTACCAGCCCCAGGTTGACTTGCGCACCGGCCAAATTGTGGGAGCAGAAGCTTTAGTGCGCTGGCAACATCCAGAGCGGGGGCTAGTTTCTCCTGCTGAATTTATTCCCATAGCCGAAGAAACTGGCTTAATTGTCTCTATAGATGACTGGGTGCTGCGGACAGCTTGCCAGCAAGCTAAAGACTGGCATACAGCCGGTGTATCCTTATCAGTTGCCGTCAATATTTCGGGAATTCAATTCAACGAATACGGTCTGATAAACCGCGTTTTCAAAATATTAGAAACCACAGGGTTTAACCCCAGCAGCCTGGAGTTAGAACTGACTGAAAGTGCCGTAGTCCAGAACCCACAGGCGGCTCGCGCTACCCTCAAAGAACTGAAAGCGCTCGGCATTAAGCTATCCCTGGATGACTTCGGCACCGGCTACTCTTCCTTAAGCTACCTGCAACAATTCCCATTCGACACATTGAAAATCGACCGCTCCTTTGTCAGCGACCTGACCCAAAACTCCAAAAATGCAGCCATTGTCCTCGCCATCATTCAACTGGCACACAGCCTGAACTTGAAAGTCATTGCTGAGGGCGTCGAAACTGCAGAGGAACAGGATTTCCTCCGCCAGTATCAGTGCGATGTCATCCAGGGCTATTGGTTCAGCCCTCCCCTGACAGCAGCCGCCTTGGAAAAGATGCTAAAAGAGCAAAGCAGAAGTCAGAAGTCAGGACTTCTATTAAATCCGGACGCACCAGTCTTGCAAGCAGGCGAATGTGCTGGCTCGCAGTAGGGGTGCGGGCGATGGCGGGGCTGTTAACGCACGCGGCTCCGGGCAAAGGTCAAAACCGCGCACAATGCCTTTTAGAAACCAGATTTCTGGTTGCCGTTTATGGGAGCAGCTATGTTAGTATTCTAGGGTGCGTTACCTTGGGTAACGCTACTTATTCTAAAACCCAAGCCAAAGCGGGTTTTGTTTGATGAGCTGCGGTTTCAACCGCCAAGGAACGCCCCCTACTACTTATTCTAAAACCCAAGCCAAAGCGGGTTTTGTTTGATGAGCTGCGGTTTC
>CAZJNL010000073.1:0-2428 GCA_964546515.1 uncultured Oscillatoria sp. | reverse complement strand
AACCGCCAAGGAACTACTTATTCTACTTTCCCGGTTGCATATTACTTGTATAAATGAGTTTGTAGGTGCGTTCCCTTGGGGGGAACGCACTACTTATTCAGGGCGCAACATATCAGTTAAAATTCTCAATGAAAACTCTGACCCGCTGCAGAATCATCCCCAACCTCGCTACCAACTCCTCCGCCCCCTCTAACCGGCTCTCATTCGCCTGACTCTCCAGTTGAGCGGCTAGCTCTGGCACAGTGCGGACAGCCACCATAGCAGAAGCACCTTTGAGCTGGTGAGCGCAACGGCTGAGCGCCACACAATCACTAGCTTGCAGCGCACTCTCAATCCCCTCCAAATATATAGGAGCGTCTTCCATAAAAGTTTGCAGCAGTTCCTGCTGAAACTCCGCATCACCTCTGGTGAGTTCGCCCAGTCGCTGCAAATCCACCGGACAATTCTCAGCCACCGGCTCTGCCAAATCCTCGCTGTTTTTCCGATTTATATCCGCAACATAAACGGGAGAATTGTCTGACAACGGAGGTGCGCTTGCAGGCGAAACCGAGGGCTTTTCCACTGACGCCCGCCCCCTGAGTACTGACGCCCAGCGATTTATAACAGCCGCCAACTTTTCCAGATCAATCGGTTTGCTGATGTAGTCATCCATGCCAGCTTCCAAACACTTTTCTCGCTCCCCTTTCAGGGCGTTAGCAGTCATGGCAATCACCACAGTATGGCGGGATTCACCTTCATAAAAGCGAATCGCCTGCGTGGTTTTGTAGCCATCCAGAACCGGCATCAGACAGTCCATCAGCACGATGTCGTATTCCGTTTCTGCCAGCCGGTCGAGAGCTTCCTGACCGTTGCTGACACAATCCGCTTGATAGCCAAGCACCTTCAGTTGATTGATGGCAACTTTTTGATTCGTTGGAGTATCTTCCACCAGCAGAATTTTCAGGTTTGTCCGCTGTTGACTCTCAAAACCCTCTCTTTCGCCCCCCCGTAGGACAGGCGTCCCGCCTGTCCCTTGCAGAGAGGGTAACAGAGGCGGGTTGACCGCAAAGGGCTTTTCGCAAACAGCGGACGACTGACCGAGCACGCGCATCAGGCAGTCCAGCAACTTGGACGGTTTCACCGGCTTGCTCAAATAGCCGGCAAACCCCAGATCCTGCGGCTGTATGGCCCGGTCGCGCCCCTGGATGGAGGTCATGAGAATCCACTTCGTTTGAGCCAGCACCGGCTCGTACTGGATCAGTTGACCCAGCAATTGCGCGTTCATCCCCGGTAAATCCAAACTGACAAGGGCCACATCATAGGGCTGGCCCAGCCCTGCAGCTCGCCGCACAGTGGCCAAGGCCACCTCGCCATTTTCCACTTCATCCACCCGCACCCCCCACGAGTCGCAGTAACAGCGCACAACCTGGCGATTGCTAGCGCTCCCGTCCGCCACCAGCAGCCGGATGCCGCCGCAAGTGACCGGCACTGGCGCAGGTGGGTGAGCCGGCGTTTCCTGGACTTCAAGCGTGACAGTGAACCAGAAGGTTGACCCCTCACCCACCACACTTTCCACCCCCATTTTACCCCCCATCAGCTCGACCAGCTGCTTGCAGATGGCCAGTCCCAAGCCGGTGCCGCCATACTTGCGGGTGGTGGAGGTGTCCACCTGCGAAAACGATTGGAACAGCTTCTCAAGGTTTGCCGGTGCGATGCCAATGCCGGTATCCCTCACCGAGAAGCGAATTGCTGTCCGCTGCCGGTCGCCCCCCCGTAGGACAGGCGTCCCAAGCGTCCCAAGCGTCCCACCGGCCTTTGACACCAGGACAGCCACCTCCCCGGAATCCGTGAATTTGATAGCATTGCCAACCAAATTCACCAGAACCTGGCGCAGGCGACCGGCATCTCCCCTTAATGCCAAAGGAACGTTGCTGTCAGCGACAGTGAAAAGTTCCAGCCCTTTGCCGTAGGCTTGTGTTGCCAGCAAATCTGCAACTTCTTCCAGACAAGTATTTAAATCAAAGTCCAGCGACTCCAGCCGCATTTCCCCGGCTTCCAGCTTGGAGAAGTCGAGAATATCATTAATCAGAGTCAGCAGGTTCTGCCCGCTGACCTCGATCGTCCGCACGAAATCTTGCTGTTCGGGATTGAGAGGAGTTTTCTGGAGGAGCAATTCCGCCATCCCCAGCACCCCATTCATGGGAGTGCGGATTTCGTGACTCATGTTTGCCAGGAATTGGGATTTCATCCGCGAAGCTTCCAAGGCGGCTTCCCGCGCTTCCACCAATTCGTTAATCGCCTGAGTCACCATCACGATCCCGCCGATACGGCTCTCTGAGGTGTGCCAGGGTTGCACAGCCCAGCGGAGATAGAGTTTGTCGCCATCCCCGCGCTCAAACAGGTCTTCGGATTTAGAGAGGACTTCCCCTTTCAGGGCGCGTTTGTGAAT
>CAZJNL010000072.1:7476-11019 GCA_964546515.1 uncultured Oscillatoria sp. | reverse complement strand
TGAAGGTGGAGCCAACACCAAATTCGCTATCGACGACAATTTCGCCGCCCATGATCTGGCAAAAGCTGCGGCTGATGGCCAGTCCCATGCCGGTGCCGCCGTACCGGCGCGTGGAGGAGGGGTCCGCCTGGGTGAAGGGCTCGAAGATGTCGCGCATTTGCTCTCTAGTCATGCCGATGCCGGTGTCTTGGATGCGGAAGCAAATCCAGGACTCGACGTTGGAGGCTGGATAGGATTTCGGACCGGCTCCAGAACTGAGGGCGCGGAAATCAGGGGTGTCGGTGCGGCTGACATCGAGGGTGATGGAGCCACATTCGGTAAACTTGTTGGCGTTGCCGAGCAAGTTGAGCAGCACTTGCCGCACTTTAGCGTAATCGGCGTGCATGGTGCCGAGTTTTTTGGAGCAAACTACCGTCAAAGTGTTGCTGTTTGGTTCCAGCAGCGGTCCGATTGTTTTCACCATATCATTAACTAGCCCCTGCACCGAGAAAGATTGCAGTTCCAGTTGCATTAAGCCGGATTCAATCTTGGCGAAGTCGAAGATTTCGCTGAGAACTGCCAGCAGTTGGTTGCCTGCGGTGTGGATGGCTTGCAGGTCTTTGATAAATTCTGAATTGTTTAAACCCTGGTCTTTGGCGTCTTCTGTGAGCAGTTCGCTGTAGCCGATAATGGCAGTTAAGGGGGTGCGCAACTCGTGGCTCATATTAGCTAGAAAGGAACTGCGGGCTTTGTTAGCGGTTTCAGCTGCTGCCTTAGCCCTGTACAGTTCAGTCTCCACCTCCACGCGGTCGGTGATGTCACGGGCAAAAATGCAATTGTACTCCTTGCCTCTGATTTGGAAGTAATTAATGGTAATTTCTACGGGAATTATATGGCCATCCTTGGCGCGGTGGCGGGATTCCAGCCTCAGAGAGCCGAGTTCCTTGATTTCGTCCCAGTAATCCGCCCAGACATCGGGTGGGAAATCCGGGTTGATGTCACAGAGGTCGAGTGCGAGCAATTCGGTGCGAGAATAGCCCAGTGAGAGGCAGGCTGCATCGTTGACGTAGTAGAACTGCGCCCGGGGCGTCACCCAGAAGACGGCATCAGCTGCTTGATTGATAGACAGCTGCACCACGTCGCACACCTCCTGTATGCGCTGGCGCTCTTCTTTCTCAGTCTGCAGCGCTTTGGCGGCGAGCTGTAACTCCTCGGCGCGTGCCTCGACTGTCATTTGCAATTCTTGATTGGTCTGTTTGAGCGTGATTTCAGCTGCTTTGCGCTCTGTGATGTCCTCCAAGAGCAGGATCGGACCGCCGGTAACACCTGCTTTTGTCTTCCACGGAGCAATCTGCCACTTCACCCACGCGCCGCTGCCGTCGCTTTGAGTGATATAATTTTCCTCACATCTGTCCACCCCTTCCTCTAAACACCTCTGGCAGATTTGCCGCCACAGGTCTAGAGGAACACAGCATAGCGATTTTTCATTTTCCCGCCCCTTCGGGCTGCCACGCGACAAAAATCCCTGAAACAGGGGAAAAACCTCGTAGAGAGAGCGACCGGCAATGTCCTCGTCGCCCGCACCGCAAGCCGCCCGCCACTGGCGACTGGCTAGCAGGTAGCGCATCTGGCAATCGACTATCGCTACAGCGGCAGGGGTGTGTTCCAAAAATACAGAGAGCAGCTCTGGATTGTCTGGGGCGTACATGGGTTAGATAGATTTTAGATTTTAGATTTTAGATTTTAGATTGGGTGTTTATATCAAGTCCGGTAATGTGACCCTAACATAAATTCGCAGTCAGCGACGCACGGGTTTATTATCGTTCAGGCAATCGGGGCTGAAATCCTGCGCTACAGCCCCTGAGATTGCCCAGCTGAACAATTCGATATGGAAAGCCGGTCACGGTGCAGTGAGCTGCAGGGGGTTTGACACCCAGTTGTGTTCAGATGTGTGACAAAACCAAGCCAGAGAGGGGGGTGAGGGTGAGAGGGAGAGGGGGAGAAAGTTGCCTGTATGAATGCAACGCGCGTATGATAGTGCCAAAGCCCTTGTGGGGGAGCCGAAATTTACATGGAGCCTGGCGCGTGTCAGGATTTGCCGGCACGAGCTGCGGCTGCCAGCGGGCTGCGCCGAAGGATGCTTTCTCACCGGCTTGGGAAATCACCCCAATCTGCCCCTGTAGCGGGCGCGATAATTTGATAGGAAATCGCCCGCCCGCGCCCAGAGTGCCACCCTCAGGCTCTGCTCGTGAAAAAGGATTTAAACAGAAGGAAGAAAGAACAAGCAAGAAAAGTTATCGCCTGAAGAAGGAAGAAGGAAGAAAAGTTCTCCAGCTCTCCACAGCTTCCCAGGTGTGGAGACGCGACATCGGCGTTCGTACATTCCACGCCCGCGCCCCCTGTCCTCTTCCTTCCTGCGGCGGTGAGTGGCTGCTCACCTGAAGCCGGTGTCGGAGCCGCCGGCACTTGACCGGGGGGGACGGTTGCGATACAATCCGTTTCGGGCTGATTTTGGCCCGCCGGCAGCGCTCCCGATACGTTTACGTTCCTTAACACTCGGATGGTAAATGTTAAGCTTCATTACAAAATACGAAGCGGGGGAGAAGGTGTGGTAAGGTTTACGAGTGTTGGAAAATGGCTAAGAGTTAAGGAAGGAGAACACTTTGGCTTCGCATCTTCAATATCCCAGCTGTTCACTTCATGAAGATATCAGCGAGTATGTGGCTGAGCTTCAGCTTCACATGACTTTACACGCTCGCAAGTTGGTTCCTACCCTCACCCAGGCGGAGGACAGCAGAAAGCAGCTGTTGCAGCAGACTCAGGCTCATGCTGAAAAGCAGGTCTCGCGACAGGCTCTCTAGATGGCTTCCGCTAAAATAGTTCTGAAAAGACCTCAGCCCCGCCCCGGAATGGTGCGGGGTTTTGAGTTTTGGGGCAGGGGGAGGAGGGGAGCCGGGATTTGGGGATTTGGGGATTTGTTGTGGGGTGCCGGTGGGGGATGCCGAGTTGTAGGGTGCGTCTCCCTTGGGCAGGATGCCGAGAAGTAGGTTTTTTCCCAAGGGGAACGCACCCTACTTCTATTTTAATTGGATTTTGCACCGGCTCTCCGTGGGTCAGTAGCGGCGGTGCTGGTAGCGCTCTCGCCCGCTATTTAAGCGGGTATATAGGGGTTAGAATTGGTTGAGAAGATTAGGGTTTAAATCTACCGCCAAGACGCCAAGAGCGCCAAGATAAGATAAAGATAGAGGTTTTTCCAAATTATTTAGAAGTGCTGGAGTTAGGGGATTCGTTGGCATCTTAAACTCGTCGCGGACGAAAATTTCGCTCGCTAGTCAGGGACAGTGTAAAATAGTTATTACCGCCTGTTGTAGGGGCGGGGTTGCGAGAAATATCGCGTTCTTTGAGAGAAGTTTTATAAGCTGAACCGGCGTGCCGGTGCACAGCTGTAGGACAGGCGTTCCCTCAGTACGCGCCGCTGCGCGTTCCGCCTGTCCCACAAATAGGCGTGCCGGTGTAGAACCGCAGTCCGGGGGTCGAGTCTGTCGCAAAAACCGGCATCGCTCC
>CAZJNL010000072.1:0-7376 GCA_964546515.1 uncultured Oscillatoria sp. | reverse complement strand
GGCGCAGTCCGGGCCTCGAGCCTGTCCCACAAATAGGCGTGCCGGTGCACAACCGCAGTCCGGGGGTCGAGTCTGTCGCACAAATAGGCGTGTCGGTGTAGAACCGCAGTCCGGGGGTCGAGTCTGTCGCAAAAACCGGCATCGCTCCCGGCGCAGTCCGGGCCTCGAGCCTGTCCCACAAATAGGCGTGCCGGTGCACAACCGTAGGGCTGCGTAGCGCTAACGCGCCGCAACGCTTACGGCCTGTCCCAAAAACGAGGCTTTAGATATGCCGGTTGCGGTTAAAATAGTTCTCGCGGTATAGCCCAAATTGCATGTATTTGATTTGGGCGAGTTCAAATTGTTTCTCGCAGTGCATTCCCACTTTCTTCAAAATGTACTGAGAGGCGGAGTTGAGTTGCTGAACAAAAGCTACGATCTGGGTTATTTCCATCTGATAAAAGCCCATTAGCAAACAGGCTTTAGCTGCTTCCGTTCCCAATTATTTGCCCCAAAAAGGTTTAAAGAAAACGTAGCCAAACTCAACGTAAGGAGAGCGATAACTAACCCGCAACCCGCTGCGCCCGATGAGCCGGTGAGAGACTTTTTGAATGACGGCGCTTGCGCCAAAACCGTATCGCTGCCAGTACTCTAGGAATCCGCGCAATTCTTCCTCTGCTTCTGGGGGGGGTCGCGATCCGCCTATAAATTGCATCAACTCGAGATTTGTATAAAGGGCAGTGAAGTCTGGCAAATCGCGCTTGAGTGAACTGTCGAAAGACAAGCAGTTCTGTTTCTCTGACTGCGGTGACGGGGGTTCTGTTCAGCGCAGCTTGCTTGCCGGCGCGTAAAGTCCCAAGACTCAGAGGGTTGCTATTAAGGATGTTGTCTAGCATAATAGTTGCAGGTTGATTTAATAGGTGTCGCCCTGATTCGGTCAATCCGGAGCGGGCGATTTTCTACAGGGGCGCTGACTGATGTCTGGCGCGGTTCGGGAAGGTACTGGGCATTACCCGCAGGGTGATGCCTTCGATTCCCACTACACTGACTCCCATTCCGGGGCGAATCGCAGGTTGGCTATCGGGCCGGTGCAGTAAGGCCGGCCAGTAAGTGCCATCGCATTTGACTCTTCCCCGCTGACGGGGGGATATCGTCGAGAGAGACGATTCCCTCAATCGCTTCTGGGAATAGTTGGCGTTTCGACATCGCAGTCTAGTTGCCAACTGTGGAGCGCTTTATGACTGTTGTTTTTGGGGGTGACTTCTCAGTGAGATACAAATGGGTAATTGGCTGCTGGAAGTTAGGGCTGGCGAATTCGCTGTTGCTGGGTGCGGCGCTGGCGTTTTCTGGGGAGGGCGCTTTGGCGCAGATTGTGCGGGATGCTACGCTGCCGGTTAATTCCGTGGTGACGCCACTGGGGAATACCATCACTATCACCGGCGGCACAGTGAAGGGGGGCAATTTGTTCCACAGCTTTAAGGAGTTTTCGGTTCTCCCAGGGAGTACAGCCCACTTCGATAACGCGCCGGTCATTCAGAATATTTTTACACGAGTGACAGGAGGTTCGGTTTCTAATATTGATGGGTTGATTAAGGCTAATGGCGCGGCTAATCTGTTCCTGATTAATCCCAGCGGGATTATTTTTGGGCCTAATGCAAGGCTGGACATCGGTGGCTCGTTTCTGGCTTCTACGGCGAGTGCTGTAAAGTTTGCGGATGGGACAGAGTTCAGCGCCACCGCTCCTCAAACCGCACCTCTACTCACGGTGAGTGTGCCGGTGGGTTTGCAATTTGGGCAGATGCCGGGGAGAATTGCAGTGCGGGGGCTGGCTGCTAACAGCAGAGCGCCAAAGCAGGAAATGTCCAAAGCCAGGATAGACGAACGCAGTGTCCCGATACCTCCAGAAAATATCGCCAACCAGATTATCGATTCAATAGAAAGTCTGGGAACAAATATTCTGCAGAACTCCTCCGGTGGTCTTATGGTGCAGCCTGGGAAAAGTTTGGCGCTTACAGGCGGGGAAATTGTGCTAGAAGGTGCGCAGTTGAGAGCACCGCAGGGACGGATTGAGCTGGGAAGCGTCGCGGGCACTGGTCTAGTCAGCTTGACCCCAGTGGCTCAAGGCTTGGCTTTGGGATATGAAGGGTTCCAGAAATTTCAGGATATCAGCCTGTCCGGGGGGGCTAATGTAGATGCTAGTGGCTCGGGCGGCGGTCATATCCAGGTGCGGGGAGCTGGCGTGACGCTCGCCGAGGGTTCATCGATTTTCGCTGCTACTTTAGGGAATCTCGACGGCGGTGAAATCTCCATCAAAGCAGAGCAATTAAATATCCAGGGGGGCTCTCTTGTGGGTGCGATCGCTACCAAGGATAGTTGGGGGAAGAGTGGGGATGTGCTTCTTGATACCGATCGCCTTACCGTTAGCAATTCTGCCGCATTCTCGGTTAGTCTGGGTCAAGCTAACGCAGGCAACCTAACAGTAAAAGTTCCGGGCACTGTGGAACTGATTGGAGCCTTACCATAGGATCTCTTACCGGGCGGCATGAATGCGGCGACTGGTGGTAAAGGTGCGGGTGGAACTTTGACGATTGAAACGAGGCAGTTAATTGTTCGGGATGGAGCGCAAGTATCAGCTACTACTGGTGGGGGTGGTCAGGCGGGCAATGTAGTGGTGAGAGCAAAGGAGTCCATAGAACTGAGCGGAGAATCAGCGTACCGTCAGTTTAGCAGTGGCATATTTGCTCCCAGTTATGGAACCGGAAAGGCTGGTAACGTGCAAATTGAAACCGGCAGGTTAATTGTCCGGGATGGAGCCTCTGTGGCAACTTCTACTCGTCGGGGGGTAGGGGGGAGTGTGTTTGTGAACGCTTTGGAGTCCATAGAACTGAGTGGCACCACAGTAGATGGCCGGTTTGAAAGCAGCTTGGCTGCTTTGGCTATTGGTATAGCTGGCGAAAATGCTGGGGAATTGCAGGGTGGCGACGTGCGGATTGAAACTAGCAGGTTAATTGTGAGGGATGGAGCTCAGATTTCTGCTTCTGGTTTTGGCAGTGGGCAGGGGGGAAGTGTGGAGGTAACAGCAAAGGAGTCGATAGAACTGATTGGCACCTCAGCTGATGGCCGGTCTAAAAGCGGCTTGTTGGCGGCTAACTTTTTACCCAATACTTTCAAGGAGGATCGGGTTAGGTTGGCGGGAAACTTGAGGATTGCAACTGGGGAATTGACTGTCCGGGATGGGGCTGAAGGTACTGTCAGGGGTGAAGGGTTAGGAGCTGCAGGCAACCTCAGTGTAATGGCTCGCTCCATCCGGCTGGACAGCGGAGCCATCACTGCTACAACTGAAGCTGGCAATTCCGGCAATATTCAGTTGCAATGGCATGGCGCATGGGGCATGGCGCATGGGGCATGGCGCATGGGGAAGTAGGGGCGGGTTCACCCAAGATGTCTCTGGGTTTTACCAGATGTTAGTAAACCCGCCCCTACCAGCTTTTGCGTGATGCCCCATCGCCCACTGCCCATGCATGCGTGATGCCCATGTCCTAACCTAAGTGCATACTGCTATAACACTGGCGTCATAGCCGCCCTGGAAAATAGCGACATCGAGGCCAACGCCTTCGGTGGCCCGGGCGGTCAGGTTCAAATCAGCACCCAAGGTATGTTTCGGCAAGGAATTTTTGGCACAGAGGTTCGCAGAGAATCCTCGAATCTGACGAGTGACATCACGGCCACCTCTAACCTTGGGCCTCAGTTCGATGGCGCAGTAGATATCAAAACGCCTGATGTTGACCCCAGCCGTGGGTTAGTCCCCTTGCCAGAGAATTTTGTCGATGTCGTCGGCTTGATTGACCGGCGGTGTTCAGCTGGCAACCCGCAGAGCAGTACCTTCACCAATACCGGGCGCGGCGGCAAACCGCCCAGCCCCAGCGATCCGCTCAGCAGTAATGCCGGCTGGGTAGATTCGCCCCCTTCCACTGCGCCTGCAGAGAATAGTGCCGGTTCTGCTATCGCTGCGCCGCTGGTGAGTCCGGCAGGTCAGCTTGTGGAAGCCCAAGGGTGGGCAATCAGCGCTAATGGCCAGGTGGAGCTGGTCGCCGAGGCACCGACTGTCACCCCCTACAGCTCTTGGTTTACACCGGCTCCCTGCAATGGACACAGCGATACAGTCGAGAAGCAATAGCGAGAACCTCCCAATTAAGACTCGATTTGATGCCGTGGCCCGCCCGCTGTCTGTCAGTCATGTGAGGGAAGCGTGGGATACACAGATAGAGGGCCAAGACCGGCTCCAGGGAAGTCTCCCGACGTGCGCCAAAGGGGCTGCAGCCCTTGCCAGTTGGGGCGTAGAGGCTCCTCGCACTGGCCGCGCCGCACTCATATGATATTTTTAGAAAAATTTTTCTCACACCCCTTGACAGTCTGGCTGGCACTGAGCTATCTTTGTGTTAGTCGAGTGAGACAGGGGAATGAGCAAAGGCCGAGGCCAATGGCAGTCGAGGTGCTTAGCTAGGAAGACCCTTCCATTCCGACTGCTAAACATACGGAGAAAAGTGATGCAAAACCAAACACAAGAATCAATGTTCACGGAAATGTCTGACGATCAAGCTGCTACTTACAACGGTGGCTGGTCACTCTGGGGGTGGTTGACTGGCTCCCACCCATATATTGGCCCCGCTTTTGGGACGCTTCTCACTGGCGTGATTGGAAAGATTTTTAAGTAAGAACCCAGTCGCTCTAGTGAGATCGCCGGCAGAGGGATTTTGGAGGTGATCCCCCCCTTTCCCCCCCTTTTTAAGGGGGGGAACTGTTGCCCCCCTTTTTGGGCGTTGCACAATGCAGGGATGAAACTGTAGGGGCAATCCCCCCGTGGTTGCCCCAAAACGATGACAGGGCAGTCGTCGGTAGCCGCCCTACATACATTATCATCCCACGAATGTGCAACGCCCCTTTTTGAAAGGCTCGTTCCCAGCTTCAGACTGGGAATGCGCACCAACAGGCACCGCATTGATTTTCCTTATGAAATATCCCGTAGTTCGGCAGCACAGCGAAGAAGACTGCGGTGCTGCGTGCCTAGCTACTAGCGCCAAATTTTACGGGCGCACCCTTGCCATCAATCCAATCCGAGAAGCCGTAGGGACTAGACAAGAAGGAACTACATTATTGGGTTTGAAGCGGGGAGCTGAAACGCTAGGTTTCAATGCTCGCGCAGTCAAAGCATCCCCGGCAATCCTAGACAGAATCCATCAAGCACCTTTGCCCGCAATTATACACTGGAAGGGATACCACTGGGTTGTCTTGTACGGTAAACGGGGCAGAAAATATGTGATTGCCGACCCAGCTGTAGGCATCCGATATCTTGACAAAAAGTGGCTAGTTGAAGCTTGGACAGATTGGGTGATGCTCTTATTAGAGCCAGATACCGTTCGCTTTTATGCCCAACCAGAAGATAAAATTGGCGGTTTTAGTCGCTTCCTTCAGCGCGTCTGGCCATATGGCGCTATTCTGTTTGAGGCACTGCTGATCAATCTGCTTTTGGGGGTACTCTCGCTCACTTCCCCCATCCTAATCCAAATCCTCACCGATGATGTGCTGATCCGGGAGGATACCAAACTGCTCACCAGTGTCGCGATTGCCGTTTGCGTGATGCACCTCGCCAGCAGCAGCCTCCAGCTAATCCAATCTAACCTGATCGCCAACTTTGCCCAACGCCTAGAATTAGGACTCGTTCTGGAATTCGGACGGCAAATCTTACGTCTCCCCCTCAATTATTACGAATCCCGCCGCAGTGGCGAAATCGTCAGCCGCCTGCGAGATATTCAAGAAATTAATCAATTAGTGTCACAAGTCGTAGTCAGTCTGCCGAGCCAATTCTTTATCGCCCTAGTTTCCTTGGGGTTCATGCTATTTTACAGCCCAAAACTCACCGCTGCGGCTGCAGTAGTTGCCCTCCTGATGACCCTCTCCACAGTCATTTTCCTCCCGACTCTGCGAGACAAAACCCGGAACGTCTTAGTTGCAGAAGCAGAAAACCAAGGGGTCTTAGTTGAAACCTTCAAAGGCGCACTCACCCTCAAAACTACCACAGCCGCTCCGCAATTCTGGGAAGAATTCCAAAGCCGCTTCGGTCGGCTTGCCAACCTCACTTTCCGCACCATCCAGATTGGCATCATCAACAAAACCTTCTCAGAGCTGGTTAACCGTACCGGCAGCATCGCCTTGCTCTGGTTCGGCAGTTCTTTAGTTATTAATGGCGAATTAACCTTTTCTGGCGAGCGATTTACCATTGGGGCATTGCTTGCTTTTAATGGCATGAATGCCAATTTTACCTCTTTTATTAGTACGGCAATCGCCTTTGTCGATGAATTCACCCGTGCCAAAACTGCCACCCAGCGCCTTACCGAAGTCATCGACGCCACACCGGAAACCCACGACGACACCAAAAAGCCCTTTGCAAAAATTGCCGGTGATGCCGGTATCATCTGTACCAACCTTAACTTTCACCACGCCGGCAGAGTTGACCTGCTAGAAAATTTCTCGCTTACCATCCCCGGTGGCAAAGTTATCGCCCTGATTGGCAAATCAGGCTGTGGCAAAAGCACCCTGGCAAAACTGATTGCCGGTTTATACCAGCTGCAATCTGGCAATATTCGCTTTGGTATCTATAACCTGCAAGACCTCTCCCTGGATTGCCTGCGACAACAGGTTATCCTCGTTCCTCAAGACGCCCACTTTTGGAGCCGGTCGATTATGGAAAACTTCCGCCTGGGGAACCCCCACGTCACCTTTGAGCAAATTGTCACAGCTTGCCAGATTGCCGGGGCGGACGATTTTATTAGCAAACTTCCCGACAAATATCAAACTGTATTGGGTGAATTTGGCGCGAATATTTCCGGCGGACAGCGGCAAAGGTTAGCGATAGCCAGAGCAATTGTAAATGACCCGCAGGTGCTGATTTTAGATGAATCTACCAGCGGTCTAGATCCAGTAAGCGAAGCTCAAGTCCTTGACCGGCTTCTGTTTCACCGGCAAGGCAAAACCACCATTCTAATTAGCCACCGCCCCAGAGTTATCAATCGGGCTGACTGGATTGTCATGCTGGATAATGGCCGGTTGAAAACCCAAGGTTCTCTAGATGAACTGCGCTCCCAAACGGGAGAGCATGTGGCTTTCTTAGTTCCTTAATTTCTCTGCAATAAATAAGGTAATTATGCTCGACAATCCTAACCCAGACTTTCTGCAACCAGTCACGCTCGACGAATTTCTCCCTCCTGTCAGTCGCTGGACAACTTTAGGCGGGCTATTTATCGTCGGTACGGGTGTCACGGCTTTTATCTTGGCGGCTGTTATCAAGTACAATGTTACTGTACCAGCAGATGCCACGGTTCGTCCTGCTGGAGAACTGC
>CAZJNL010000071.1:0-11209 GCA_964546515.1 uncultured Oscillatoria sp. | reverse complement strand
GTGGGAAATGGCACAGGTGCCGGTGTACAGCAATGGCATTGAGAAGGAGTTGGTGACGCCCACCGGCGCGGCGATTGCAGTCACCCTGGCGGCTGGTTTTGGCAAACCCCCCGCCATGACTGTCGGGCGGGTTGGTTTGGGTGCCGGTTCCCGCAACTTGCCGGTGCCTAATATTTTGCGATTGTGGGTTGGCGCTGAGTCATCCAACGCACCCTCACCCCCCAGCTTCCTCTCCCATGAAGGGAGAGGGGGAGCAACTCCCAACCCCCAACCTTCTTCCCTAGAAACTGAGTCATCCAGCCCACCCTCACCCCCCAGCCCCCTCTCCCATGAAGGGAGAGGGGGAGCAACTCCCAACCCCCAATCTTCTTCCCAAGAAACGATTGCGGTGCTGGAAACCCAAATTGATGATTTGAGTCCGCAAGCAATTGGGTATGTGTTCGAGGCGCTGTTTGATGCCGGCGCTTTGGATGTTTTTACTGTGCCGGTGGGCATGAAAAAAAGCCGCCCCGGCGTGTTGCTGACTGCTATCTGCCATCCTGAAAATCAGCCTGCTTGTGAAGCAGTTATGTTTCGGGAAACTACTACTTTGGGGATTCGCCGGTCACTTCAGCAGCGCTCGATTTTGCAGCGGGAAATTGTGCCGGTGCGAACACCATTGGGGGAGGTGCGGGTTAAAGTTGCCAAATCTAGAGATAGTAATTGTATCATAAATGTGCAGCCGGAATATGAAGATTGCGCGACTTTAGCTCGGCAGCACAATCTCAGCTGGCGCGAGGTGCACCGGCTGGCGCTGCAAGCTTGGCACAGCCGGTAGGGTGGAAGCGCGAGAGTGCGGCAGCCTTATACTTTGGGGTGCCGTACTCTCGCTTACGCCGGATTCAAAAGTGACACGCTCCCACTGTAATCTGTGGGGTGCCGTACTCTCGCTTACGCACCCTACTTAACTCAAACAGTAATCCCAGCAGGGGAAGCTGTTGAACTCAGGATATTTTCAATCTCAGCGGGAGTGAGATTCGGGTTAGCCTGCAACATCAGCGCCATCACACCGGCAACGTAAGGAGTTGCCATCGAAGTGCCATCGAGTGAGGTGTAGCTGTTATTCGGAATCGCCGATCTGACATCCACTCCCGGCGCAACCACGAAATCGTAAATCCCCAGCAAGCTACTGGCAGAATTGGAGAAGAAAGCAAGCCGGCGGTTGCGATCAACTGCCCCCACTGCGATTGCCAAATCTTCAGCCGCCCTGATAGCTGGGTCATCTGGCACATTACCGCCTGCTCCCTTCTCATTGCCTGCTGCGATCGCGGCAACCGCGCCAAGCTGTCTGGCTTCGGCAAGAGCTGCGGCTGTCTGTGGCATGGAAGCATCTCCCGGAGAGTTGCCCAAGCTCATTTGCAGCACCCGGGCTCCGTTGTTAACCGCGTAACGAATTCCAGCAGCAACGGCAGTATCAAACTCCTCGATAGTGCGAAAGTCTCCTAACACCCTCACCGGCATTATTGTCCCATTGTACGCAACTCCCGTCACTTCAAAGGGATTGCCAAAATCATCGGTGCCGTCAGTGCCATTTCTTGCCGCCGCAATTATGCCGGCTACGTGGGTTCCGTGAAGTTCTTCGGCATTGTTATTGGAGGGGTCTGCATCGCCATCGGCAAAGTCGTATCCCTGAACATCGTCGATAAACCCGTTGCGGTCATTATCGATGCCGTCGCCGGCAATTTCATCGCTGTTCCGCCACAAATTGGCTTGCAAGTCACGGTGTTTGAGGTCAATGCCCGTATCCAATACCGCGACTGTGACGCCTTGGCCGGTATATCCCCGGCTCCACACTTCTGGAGCGTTGATTAAGTCTAATCCGTAATTATTCACCACGGGACTCGGAACATCTGCAAAGGGGGTGGTTTCCCCAATGGCACCGGCAACTGCTGCGGCGGCATTCACCAGACCGAAACCGTAGTTGGAATTGAAATTGCCCTGCGAGGTGCTGGTGTTGGTTTGACCGCCAGCCGGTGTCGCCGACACACTTAAGTTGTAGTTCGTATCCCCCTCAAACTGCTCAACACTAATCAAATAGGTGCCCGGATTCAAAGTGCTGATGTTAATCGCCTCTGGAGTGGTGCCCGATTCTACCGACCGGCTCAAAATCTCAATTCGATCGACGATCGCACCGTCGCTGTTGAGGTCTTCCGCTAGAAACAGATCGGCATCCGCGCTCAAGCCATTCAGGCTGAGGCTGACGCTGCTAATCGTATGGATGCTGAAGCGGTACAGGTCGTTGAAATCAGCATTCCCGACAAAATCAGTGAAGGTTTGGGTGCCGCTCAGGGTGCCAATGTCACGCGCCGCGTTCGGGGTTTGACCGGCTAAGTCTTGCGGAACGTTGGCGAGGGGCGCAGCAGACAGGCTCAGGTTATAGTTTGTATCGCCCTCGTACTGCTGAACTGCCACCCAGTAGGTGCCCGGTTGCAAAACTCTGCTGAGTGTCTCGTCACTGTTACCGGCTGATTTGGAGTCATCGATATTTTCATCGAAATCTATCTGGCCATTGCTGTTAATATCTTGAATCAGCGATACGTCAGCATCCGCACTCAAACCGCTGAGGGCCAAGCTGAAGTCGCTGGTGGTGTTGATGCTGAAGCGGTAGACATCGGTGATGTTTGCATCCCCGACAAAACCGCTAACGGTTGCGCTTCCGAGAGTGCCGAGGTCGCTCGCCTCGTTCAAGTTGGCAGGAACTTCGCTTGGGGTGCCAGGGCGTCCTTCCGCTTTACCAAATTCCAGGTAGTGTTTTATTGCACTCAAACCGCCCGGACTGACGGCGGCTGCTACATCCGGGTTCTGCGCCAAATAAAAGCCGGTGTCGAACGAAAAGCCAAAGTTGCGGTTTTCATATTGACCGAACTTGACGAAGTGCTCGATGCCGGTAAGTTCGTCTCGCTGGACTGCTGCAGCCACGTCTGGGTTCTCTTCCAGATAAATGTCGGTATAGAATTCAGTGAATGGATCTCTGTTTTCTGACTGGCCGAAATTGATGAAGTGTTCCAGCGCCGTGATTTGGCCTCCGGCGACTGCCTCACCGACATCTGGGTAATATAAGGTATAAAAGTCCGGATCGAAGAAGACGCTGGGCTGCCTGTTTTCAAATTCACCGAACTGGGTGAAGTGGTCTAACCCGTTGCTGAAACCGCCCCTGGCAACTGCCCGGGCAACATCCGGGTTTTCCGCCAGATAGTAGCTTTCGTCGAAAAGAGTATTGATATCTAACATTGCCCCAAACTTTCTACAGATAGATACAATATTTTCAATTTTAACCGGCAGGCAGGGGCAGGCGTTAAACTTTAACGAAAATTTAAAATGTGCCGGTCAGCCACAGTTGGCTGCGCCCCGGCAAGGCCGCATTAAAAATACACATTTCCCCCAAGGAAAAAAGAGGGTTTACAGAAACCTGGTTTCTTTAATAAACCTGGTTTCTTGACGCTACGCTGTTCCGCCTACTTACAATTCCGATATTTCCCCGCACGCTAACAGCGATCTAATGCAAATTAGATGCACGATCGCTTAAGCGTTGCGGGACTGGAACTGGACTTCTGGATAGGCAGCGGCAGCGCCGGCGAGCAAAGGCTCGCTCTCGTTCTTGAGATGTTTGTCGAAGAATGCCACAGTATAGGCATCGATAATATCGTGGGCTCGCGTTCCCTGAATCGGGCCACTATCAGTAAAGCCCAGACTGCTTACAGCACCGGTTGAACCGAGCTGCTCGGGCGAATAGAGCGAAATCAGCGGCAATAGCAGGGAGCGGTCAGAAAAATCGGTGTGTTCCGTGCCGGCAATTGTGACATTATAACCGGCATTGGTCAGCTTTTGATAAACCGCTTGCCGCTGTTCCAGTTGCCCGACGGTTTGCCCCACCGGCGTATCGCTGTATGTCTGTCCAGCATTCATCAGCATAAATGGCTTGGTGATGGGCGTTTGAGTCAGGGTAGACGACAGGATCGGGCCATCCAGACTGATACCGGCTTGCAGGCGGGGGTCAAGCTGTATCGCTGCGGTGGTGGTGACGCCGCCGAAAGACTGGCCAAACATGCCAACCCGATTCAAGTCCATGCGACCGGCAAACAGTCCTTTGGGGTCGCTAGCGTTGAGAGCGGTAAGCTGGTTGAGCACGAAGCTGGTATCTGCAGCTGTGATTCCCACGATTTGAGCGAGGGCGGTTGGGAAGTCTTGAAGATTCGCCGGCACGAAACTGGAGGCGAACGGCACAACTCGCCCATCGGAAAGTACGTTGACGCTAGAAACGCCGGTATGATTGATGCCAGCGACGATATAGCCGTGACTGGCGAGTTCTTCGAGCTGAGCGGTATAGGACTGGGGCAAGGCACCCAGTCCGTGAGAAAACAGCACAACCGGATAACTCGCTTGAGCGGATGAAACACCGGCAGCGGAAATGATATTCGGGTCGATCCAGCTGTAGAAATTAGCTGGCAAGCCCTGAGCGGGAGCCAGCAGCTGTCCCAAGTTGTCCTGGTAAGGCGCAGCCACCCCTAGCGCCTGCGGATTTGCCTGAGCGGGATACCAAACCTTAAGCGTGAGAGTCCGTTTGTCAGTGGGATCTGGGGTAAAGATTTCGTCGCGGGAGGTGTCGGTAAATTCGTAGGAAGTGGTGCTCACTGGGAAGGAGCCGGTGTTCGCCGGCAGCGGGAACGAGGGCACAGTTTCCCTTCCCTCTTTGTAGCCAAACTCTGCAAAGTGTTCAATCGCCCCTTCGTCGAAAGCGCCGGCGTTTATGGCGCTCGCCACATCCGGATACTGCTGCAGGTAAAAACTGGTGTTGAACTGGGGACTGGGGTTGCGCCGCTCATCAGTACCGTACTCGACGAAGTGCTCAAAGCCGGTAAGTTCGTCTCTGGCAACAGCGGCGGCGACATCTGGATACTGCTGCAGGTAATAGCTGGTATCGAATGCGCCGCTCGGGTTGCGCCCCTCACTGTCCCCATACTTGACGAAGTGTTCGTACTCCCCTGTGAATTCGTCTGTGGACACAGCGGCGGCGACGTCTGGGTTTTTCTGATCGTACCAGGTGGGATTGAACAGGGGAGAGGGGTTGCGACCTTCAAATTGACCGAATTCCAGGAAGTGATCGAAGGCGGTGGTGTCAAAGTTGCGCACAGCAGCTGCGACATCTGGATTCTGCAGCAGGTAGTAGCTGCTGTCGAAGTAGGCGCTGGGGTTGCGCTCTTCGACTATGCCGTATATATTAAAGTGTTCCAACCCGTTTTTAAATTGGCCGCTGGCAACAGCACTGGCCACATCCGGGTTCTGGGCGAGATAAAAGTTTTCGTCAAATAGGGTGCTGGCGTCTAACATACTATAAAGTTGGGTTTGGCTGTTAAGTTGGTTTAGAGCTAACAATAGCGCTTGGCGCTCTTTTGGGGTGCAGCCGCGCCAATAACAAGGTAAGCAAGATGTGGCGGCTTGATTTCCGGAAATTTTTACAGCAGATCCTGCGAGTTAGCTCGCGCCTGAAGCCTTTCCTGCGGTGGGCGATTCTCGGCGGGACGCTGTTTTTTCTCGGCAAAACCCTTAAGGATTGCGCGGCAGAAGTGGCGGCTGTCCGCATGGAGGCTACCGGTTGGCTAACTCTGGGCTGGGCTTTTTTGCTGACGCTGCTGGCCCACATTTGGGCGGCTCGCGTGTGGGCGGGGATTGTGCGCTCGTTCAGCCCGCCGGTGCCGGTGTCTTTGGCTGTGCGGGTTTATTTGAAAACGAATATCGCCAAGTATTTGCCGGGGAATGTCTGGCACTTTTATGGCCGGATTTTGGCGGTGACTGCTGCCGGTGTCTCCCCTGGTGTGGCGACGCTGAGCGTGCTGATCGAGCCGGTGCTGATGGCGGCTGACGCTCTGCTGATTGGTTTGACCGGCAACTTGATAGTAGCAAATGGGCAATCCTATGGACTGGTGTCTGCTGCTGCGGTTCCCACCGGCACGCTGGGATTGCTGCTTTTGGCGGTGGTGGGGGGGATTCATCCCAGGATTTTGAATCCTGTGATGCAATTTCTGGTGAGACTGAAGGGGAAGGCGATTGCGGCGGCGAGCTCCCGCCCCTCGGATTTAAAAATGAGGGAACTCTCGGAAAGCGGAATGAGTGCGGAGGCGGGCGAGGCTTCCGGGGCGGAGTTTACAAACTCTGGCAGCGATAAATATGTCAGAATTGATCGTTATCCTTTCTGGCCGGTGGTGGGAGAGTTGGGCTTTTTGGGATTGCGAGGTGCGGGGTTTTTGCTGACTTTGCAAGCTGTGGTGCCGGTGAGTGCCGGTCAGCTGCCGGTGGTGTTGGGCGCTTTTAGTTGGGCGTGGCTGCTGGGTTTGGTTGTGCCGGGAGCACCTGGAGGAATTGGGGTGTTTGAAGCGACTGTGACGGTTTTGCTAAATGGCCACTTTGGGGCCGGCTCGATTTTAATGGCTGCCGCTTTTTACCGGCTGGTCAGTGTGTTGGCTGAAGCTGCCGGTGCAATTCTTGCTTGCTGCGATGCACGGCGTCGCACAATTTGGGGATGAAACTGTAGGCGCAATCGCGAGCTCGGTTGCCCCTGGGGGTGGGGGCAGTCTCCGTGTGGTCTCCGCCCTACGGCGTTGCAGTCTCCGTGTGGTCTCCGCCCTACAAACCTATCATCCCGCCAATGTGCGTCACGCACCCCACTAATTTTCAAAGCTATCTTCTGACTTGCTGGCCAACTCGTCTAAATCCGTTTCCCCACCGTCCTGTGCGGGAGGCAGCCGGTCTAAATCCGCTTCCCCACCGGCCCGAGGGTAAAATTTTTGTTGGGAGAAAATTCGATAGCTGTCCAAGTCGATTGTAGGGGAAGCCTTTCCACTGTCATCTTTGACTGCTACTAAGTTGTAGCGCATATTATCATCATATATTACAAAGGTTATCTTCAATATTTCCAGAAAATTAACCACCCACTTGCATTCTTCTTCCGAGTAATCGACGTAATACGCGATCAGCTCAGCCAGACAGGCTTCCAGGTGAGTCCGCACCTGCTTGCAGATCAGGGTAATCTTGAGCAGGATAATCACCAGCGTCAGGGCGTGCCCTTGAGAAACCAGCACAATAAACAGTTGGGAAGGGGTTTTGTGGTTTTCTGTCGTTAAAAATTCAAGCGCCCGCTTGCAAGTTCTGAGCAGCAGCGCGTCTGTCAAGGGCTTGTCATCATTGCTCTCATAGAGACTTGTTATTTGTTTTGAGAGCAGGTTATTAATCAGCGCCACAAAGTCCCGATTCTCTACAGAATAAATTAAGTATTTTTGCAAACTCACCTTGAAGTCTTTGTAAAGAATGCCTTTCGTTTGTTCAAGAAAGATGTTGGCGATGTTTTTATAGCTAAATTTGCCCTGTTTGGCCACAATCATCTTGATCAGCTTCAGGACTTTATCCCCCAAGATGGTCGGATTTTTGGAGGGTTCGCCCTGACGTTCGTATGCTGAGTGAAGGCGAGCCGTATACATGGCCAGATCAAATTTAAACCGCTCTCTCAGTTGCTGGGCTTGGATTCTGGCCGCTTCTCGCTGTTCCGGTGAATTGCTCATATTGACGTATTGAGGCACCAGCAGATAAGAAGCGTAGCGCTCACTCCAGTGACGCTCCTCACGCTCTTCGTATCTGGCAAGAAATAGCTTAAGCTCCTCGTAATCCTTGCTATTTCGGAAGTTCTTCAGCCAGTCCCTGAGCCGGTTTAAGCTCATCGATAAGGTTTCTTCCTCAAGGGCTGGGTCGCCAAATAGCTCGATTAATTTTTTAATTGCCTCAGGGTTTCGGCGCGTCGTCCAGTTGTTAATTAGAATATAGCAGCACCGCTTAAGCGTATTCCTAAATTCCCCCTCGTCGTTGGAGACAATTAGTTCGTATAGAGCCGATATTGTCTGATTATTTACCTCATCTAACAGGTGAATAAAAATATTTTTAAATTCCTGGATAACTTTTTCTGCGGGATATTTTTTAACCAGCTCCATGCAAAGGCAGTACAGTCGATCCTGAGCCTGATATAGCAGCTTTTTTTGCTCCTTTATTGGGACATAAGTATCTTTCAGAACAGCAGTTTTTTCCAGATTTATGGACATCCGTAGATCCTCCCCTGACTTTTGAATGTCTCAGGACTGTCCGGTGCGGGCTCCTTATCAAATTTTGTTGCCAATTTGCCGGTCGCCCTTGTTCGTGCGGTACGAGTAAAGTTGACGGCAGTCTGTAGAAATGTGCGGGCAGTTTGGCTAGCTCCATTTTACGCCGGCAGCCGGCGGAGAAAAACAGCCCTGCGGCATAAATCACCTCAGTTTCTCAGCTATCCCCTTCAAACAGCGCTCCTCCTTGAGTGCGATTGCTCAATTTGGTCCGCTGTGGGAGTGGCGAGCGCAGCTGCTAGCGCGTCAAGTCCGGCTAGATCCTAGGCTTGACTGCGTGCCACGCCAGAGCATTTATTCCCCAGGCGTCCCACCCGAAGTCAATCCGACTTCGCTTCTGGAGTTCGGCGCTCTTCCAAGCGTAGCGCAGACATCTCCGTACTTTAATGATAGGCGTTATTTCGGCTTGCCGCAGCTGATGGAAGGCTGCCAGAAGATGTGATATGCTTGATCGCGAGTGGGTGACAAGAATCACTCAGACGCTTGCCAGCAACCCCGCTCCAGGGAAGAGTGGGAAAGCGGGAGCGAGGGAGCATTTAGGGGTTTGGGAGCTGTGGGTGGGCCTAGAGGGCTGGTCTTGTCATGCCAGAAACCGGGTTTCTCGTTAGGGTGACAACGAAATTATGGCCTTGTAGCTCAAAGAAACCCGGTTTCTCACCGCTTCATGTGGGTGGGCCTTAGGCTCGTGTGAGATTTTTTTTCCAGGGCCCAGCGCCCCCAGATCCCCAGATGCCAGACGCCGCACTCAGATGGCTTCTTTGTCCTTGGTTCTTCCTTCTTCCCCAGTTACCAAAACATCACCAAATCTCGCTGTTCCCACAGCATAAAGACGGCGGCAATCGCCATCATGCCAAGGACAAGCTGGCGAAATTGCAGGTCGCTGATCTTGCCGAGAAAGTGCTGAGCCCCCCAGTTAGCCGGTGCCGCCGCCAGCCCGATCGCCAAACCGTAACCCAGAGACTGCGGCGTTAAGACACCCAAGGCAGCGTAGGTAACCATTTTGACAACGTGAATAACTGCGACATTGGTGGCTTTTGTAGCAATCATCTCTTCTTTGAGCAAGCCATAATTCAGGTATAGCGGATTCATCGCCGGCCCGCTACTGCCGATCAGCCCAGAAACAAAGGCAAACAGGAAACCGGCGGGTAAGAACTGCCACGCCTTGGCACTAAAGGTGCGCTCTTTTTTGCCAAAACCAAAACTGAAAACTGCCACCAAAAGAAACACGGCAATCAGCAACTCCAGCCATTCCAGGTGGATTTTGGTGAACGCATACGCCCCCAGCACAGCGCCGGTGAGCCCTCCGGGCAAAAACCACAGCGTCACTGGCCAGTTGATGTGCCGCCAAAACATAAAAATGCGCTGGGAATTCCCCAGCAGCATGCCGGTGGTGATCGCCGGGGCCACAGCTGCTGGGCCCAGCAGGAAATTAACCAGCGGAACTAATACCAGAGGAGAGCCTCCGCCTGCTAAGGTGCTGATGAACCAGGCAACGAAACTGACCAGGGTCAGGGAAACAATGGGCATAGCGGGATGGGGTACTAAAGCCTAAATATTTCTTAATTGTGGCATTCCGGCAGCAAGCTTCAGCGCAGCAAGCTTCAGCGACGAAAGAAGGGGAGAGGGGAAAACCTCAACCCCCTCTCTATGCCAGACGCGATGAATCGCGTCTCTACAAGAGCCGCCCTTGAATGCCGCCTTCCTGTCTGCTCTTCTCAGGCTCCGTCTGAGATAATCACAAGAAATTAACCGTTCGTGGTGTAAGCGAGTGAATAACATACCCCCTCTGGACTTGGCGCAACAGTACCAAACCATCAGTGAAGAAGTCAGCAAAGCTGTCTTGGAGGTACTCGCCTCTGGGCGCTACATCGGCGGTCCTCCGGTGCAGGGCTTTGAGCGGCAGTTTGCTGCCTATGTCGGTGTTGAGGAATGTGTGGCGTGCAACTCTGGCACAGACGCTCTCTATCTGGCCCTGCGGGCTCTGAACATTGGCCCCGGAGATCAGGTGATTACCACGCCTTTCACCTTTATAGCCACTGCTGAGGTTATCACTCATGTGGGCGCAACGCCGGTTTTTGTTGACATTGACCCGCTAACGTACAATCTTGACCTCAATCAGCTGCCAGCTGCTATTACCAGCAAAACTCGGGCGGTTCTGCCGGTGCACCTTTTTGGCCAGCCGGTGGATATGACCCGCTTGATGTCGATTGCCCAGTCTCGCGGTTTGGCTGTGATTGAGGACTGCGCCCAAGCTACCGGCACTGAGTGGGCGGGGCGAAAGACCGGCAGCATTGGCCATGTCGGCGGCTTCAGTTTCTTTCCCACCAAGAATCTGGGTGCCTGCGGGGATGGCGGCGCTGTCACCACGAACGATGCAGCACTGGCAGAGGCGATTCGCACCCTCAAGGAACATGGCTCCAACAGACGCTACTATCACGAAGCTACCGGCATCAACAGCCGGTTGGACGCCTTGCAAGCCGCCATTCTCCAAGTTAAACTCCGCTATCTCGATACCTGGAATGACTTGCGCCGGCAAGTTGCGGCGCGTTACCGCCAACTGCTCGCCCCCCTTCCGGGTATCATTCTCCCCCAAGAACTCCCCGGAGGTAGAAGCGTCTGGAATCAGTACACCATCCGCCTCCTGGGCAACCGGCTCGATCCAGCTTTTCACTCAAAACCAGGCTGCTATCGCGACGAGGTGCGCAGCCGGCTGCAGGAGTGCGGCGTCGGATCTATGGTTTACTATCCCTTGCCTTTGCACTTGCAACCGGTCTACGCCGATTTGGGCTATCAAGCAGGCGATCTGCCTGTTGCTGAGCAAGTCGCCGCTGAGGTGCTCTCCTTGCCGATGTTCCCCGAGCTTTCACCCGCGCAGCAGGCTCAGGTTGTCTACCGCCTGAAAGATTGCTTGGCTGTGCCGGCTCACTTAGGGACATAAAATTAAATAACGAAAGTAGTAGGGTGCGTTCCCAAAGGGAACGCACCCTACCTTCTTGAACAAAGCCAAACAAGAACATATAAAATAGAGG
>CAZJNL010000070.1:10349-11220 GCA_964546515.1 uncultured Oscillatoria sp. | reverse complement strand
AGGGGCAATAAGCAGTGATTTAATTTAATCAACCTCACGTCGCGCCAGGGGCGCAGGGGGAGAAAAAAAGGATTTGTTAGGGTTGACGGTCACTACTTTTTTCCCCTTCCCCAAATGCCGGCTTATTCCTTCGGGTTGCGGTCGGAATCCGACGGGCGAGGAGCAGTCAGAACCTCCCACGCCGCTTTAGCAGCAGCCACCAGCCGGTCGCCAAAGTCAGCCATTTCTTTTACCACAGACTGCCAGTTCTTATCGGTTTCTGTCTCCAGCATCTGGAACGACTTTTCAAACCGCTCCGAATCGATCAGTTTAATGCGCTCAATGGTTTCCCGGGCTTGACGCACAGCCTTTATGTAGGCGTCGCGGGTGAACTCCCCGGCGGACTGCATTTCTGACTGGGCCAGCCTTTTAATCGCCTCAATCAGCTCTTTCGTTTCCTGTTTTATCTCATCTTTTTCACCGGCCATCTCAGTTTCTACCAGAGCGTTCGTCTCTGGGCTGACTTCCACAATTGCGGACTCTTTGGGCACAGTGGGTTCAGAAGTCATCTTCGTTTCTCCTTTGTTTTGTTATCTGTTTCTGGGGTGCGCCTTTACTCGCACCCCACTTCTACTGGTTTTGTGTGCCCAATGGCTCACAAATTTGTACTTAACCCTCTATAGCAGTTCTAAACGCTCTGTGAAATTCTCTCTTCTTTCCTTGGCGCTCCTTCACGGCGGCGGTTTATTTAAAACCCCAATCCTCACAAATCAATTAGAACCGCTATAGAGTGTCGGTCAAGTATTGGTTTCGGGGTTAAGAAACCGGGTTTCTTTGCCACAGGTTTCTAGGATGGCCCTGACCGGCGCTCTAGAACCCCCGGAAAGAGGCG
>CAZJNL010000070.1:0-10339 GCA_964546515.1 uncultured Oscillatoria sp. | reverse complement strand
GAGGCGCTAGGCAGTTTTTGCTCTAGCTTGAGCAACTCCTGAATCCGATTCTCGGTGGAAGGGTGGGTGGAAAACAAGCTCGCCAGAAACTGCCGGCCCGAGAACCCATTCACAATCAGCAGCGGCTCAAAGGCGGGGTTGCCCTCAATGGGCATTTGCCTAGCACTGCTTTCTAAGCGCTGGAGGGCGCGAGCCAAAGCGCGGGGGTTGCCGGTTAGTTTAGCAGCGCCGGCATCGGCTGCAAACTCCCGCGTCCGCGAGATGGCCAGCTGAATCACCGTAGCGGCAACCGGCGCTAGGATCGCGCTCAGCAGCAGCGCCAGGGGATTTGGCCCTTCTCGGTTATCCCGCGAGCCGCCGGTGAACCACATCCCGTAACTGGCCATCTGCGCCAAGAAGGAAATCGCACCGGCCACTGTGGCGGCTACCGCTTGGGTCAGGGTGTCGCGGTTTATAATGTGGCTGAGTTCGTGGGCGATCACCGCTTCGAGCTCATCCTTTGGCAGGATGTTTAAAATCCCTTCTGTTACCGCAACAGCTGCGTGTTCCGGATCGCGACCGGTGGCAAAGGCATTGGCAGCTGGAGTGGGAATAATATAGACATCAGGCACCGGCATACCGGCACGCTGGCTAAGTCCCTCCACCATCCTGTACAAATCGGGCGCTCGATCGGGGCTCACCGGCACAGCACCGTAAGCCGCCAGGGCAATCTTGTCGGAAAAATACCAAGATCCCAGGTTTGTCACAGCCGCCAGGGCAATCCCAAACATCGCGCCGGTTGTCCCGCCGATTAGCCAGTAGCTAATTGAGATCAAAAGGGCGCTCAGCAGACCTAACAGGGCAACAGTTTTGAATTGGTTCATAACCGGCTCTCCTTCAACGGCATCGGTGAGCGAGTGCAATCCATCCACTCAACAGAACACGCACTTGCCGTTTTTCATCGTTGCTTCTATTGTAATCAGCGCTTTCTGGGCGTATAGGGCAGAAAACCCCAACCGGCTGGTACGGATTTTTCAGTCCCGGAACCGGGATTCACTCTCACACTTTCAACCGGCTGTTTATTTCCCAAATCGCAACGCACCCTAGTATCATCACAATTTAAGCATTTCAACCGCTCCCAGCAAGGGGGCGAAGCAGTATCTCTTGTAGAGACGCGATTTATCGCCTCTCCCATCGCGTCTCCCGCAGAACGCGCCCTGCGCGTCCCCACACGCGGCGCAAGTCCCCATCGTGTCGGCTTGATTGACCGCAACGGTTTGTCAGGGACACAGTATTTCTTTAGCAATTAACCGGATTTTATATAAAATGTAATTTTATATGCTTTGTATCCGAAAGCCTTTGCAGGACGCTTATATACAAAATCATTTTAATCACTCATACAACGATCTCCCTGGTTCTGGCCGGTCGTCCCGATGCCCGCAACCGTGAAGGATGCTTTATATCATGTCCGCTTGCATCGGTTTTGTAAGGCTTGCGGTACTGGGCATCGGGCATTGGGCATTAGTAATTCGATCCCGGACCCAAAGTGCTTTCGGGCTCCACTATGCAATAAGGATGCCACCGGACTTGATATCAGTCGCTCCAGGTTGCTCTCAGGGACAATGTATCTTTATTCTCTCCCCGCCCCCCCGCTCTTAAGGGCGGGCACAATTGGCCAACCCTGCAACCGCTCCCCACTCATTTAAATTAATCTAACGGAAAATATATTATTAATTGCCGCAAAAGCAGACCTGGCAAATTGCGCAGCACCGCTTCTGCCGTTGCCCCGCGTGGAGCCTTCACCCTTCATTCCTTTCCCAGGACACCGGCTCTTCCTGGTGGTAGATAACCTGAGCGGGAAGACAGACAGTAAAAGTAGAGCCAACTCCGAACTCACTCTCGACAGTGATATCGCCGCCCATGATCTGACAGAACCGGCGGCTGATGGCCAATCCCAAGCCGGTGCCGCCGTACTTGCGGGTAGTGGAGGCGTCTGCCTGGGTGAAGGACTCAAAGATGCCGGGGATCTGCTCTTTTGTCATGCCGATGCCGGTGTCGGTGACGCGGAAGACGATCCAAGGAGCGGGGGAATTTGAGGGGGGAATTGCAGAGGGGGAGAGGGGGAGAGGGAATGTTGTCGGTAAATAACAATCATTCTCTGCCTCTCCCTCTCTGCCCATATCCCCCTCTACCCCGCTCACAGCCAGCGCAATTGTCCCCCCTTCAGTGAACTTGGCGGCGTTGCCGAGCAAGTTGAGCAGCACCTGGCGCAGCTTGGTCAAGTCGGCGTGCATAGTGCCGAGATTGGGGGATACAGCGACTGTCAACTTGTTGCCATTCTTCTCAGCCAGAGGCTGGATAGTGGTTCGGACTTCAGCGATTACAGTAGCAATGTCAAAAGTTTCCAACCACAGCGTCATCTTGCCTGCTTCAATCTTCGAGAAGTCGAGGATGTCGCCGATCAGTCCCAACAGATGCTTGCCGGCAGAATTGATTGACTTGAGATCCTCGATAAAATCTCCATCTTTTATACCGAGATCCTCAGCGTCCTCTTGCAGCAGTTCGCTGTAGCCAATAATAGCGTTTAGCGGCGTGCGCAGCTCGTGGCTCATATTAGCCAGAAACGTGCTTTTCGCACGGTTGGCGGCCTCAGCTGCAGCCTTAGCCTGATACAATTCAGTCACAGTCCGCACGCGCTCGGTGATATCGCGAGCGAAAATGCAATTGTACTGTTTGCCGTTGAATTCCAAATAATTGACAGTAATTTCCACCGGGAAGATGGAACCCTCCTTAGTCTGGTGGCGGGATTCAATCGTGAAGGAGCCGAATTGCTTGATTTCGTCCCAGTAATCAGGCCAAACCTCGGCAGGAAAATCAGGGTTGATGTCGTGTACTGTCATCGAAAGCAGTTCTTCCCGGGAATAGCCCAGAGACAGACAAGCTTGATCGTTGACATAAAAGAACCGCGCCTCCGGCGTCACCCAAAAGACAGCATCTGCAGCCCGGTCGATGGAAAATTGCAGTAGCTTGTGCAGATCCCAGACCCGCTGGCACTCAGCCAATAGCCCCACCGGCTCGCTGGTATTTTCTTGGCACGCCGGTGCTGGGGAACAAGGATTTTCGACCTGCTCCGACCGAAAAAGTGAAGAATTTGATTCATCCATAATCCTTCCTCCGTCACCATTGCGACAGGTGTTTTCCATCCGCAGGCAACCGGTGATGTCGCGCACGAGCACTAAGACTTCACTGTCCGAGCTGACGGCAATCCGAGCCTCACAGTAAGTGTTCAGTGCGGGGGTTTTTTGACAAAGGGGGTTTTCCAGAGTGTTCAGTGGGAGTTGAGTGCTCAGTTGAGGATTCTTCTTTGCTCGAACACTAGAGAGTTCCCTTGGCAGCTTGGCGGTATCAGGCGAGCTTCTCGGCGGCAGCTGGAAACAGCAGATTTGGGTTTGGCCCGTTTCCCTGGCTCGCTGCACCGCCAGCGCCACCCGCTCTCGCACCGAAGCGGGCCACATCTCCGGCGCGGAAAGGCGATCACACTCACAGCCTCGGAGGGCAGCGTCTGTGCTCAATTCCCACAGGTCGAAGTCTTTTGCCGGTTTGTAATCGGAGCAGCAGCCATCTTTGTCGAGCCAAAAGATGGCATCCGGGAGCGCATTTAACAGAGCGCCATATCTGGCTTCGCAGCGGGCCCACTGGCCCGCTCGCAGCGCCAAGGCAACGCAATCCCCCACTGACGCGGCAAAATTTTCTTCCCCCCAGGGGCGGGATTCTCCAGCTTGTTCGCAGCGCACAACCCCCACCATCTCGCCGCCAAGGCGAATCGGGACATCCAGCCGGCGAGTTGTGCCGGCAACCGGGTGTTCGCCATCAGTGTGCCGGTCGGCACTGCGATTTCTCGCGTAGCGTTCGTAAAGGTCAAGGCAGGTCATTTCGCACCCCGTGCTGTAGTAGCCCACACTGGCAAAGCGGGCGTCCAGGGTGTGGGCCAAAGCCGAGGTGATTTCTCTCAAAGATGCCTTCAGGTCGCCTGCAGTCAAAGTCTTGCGCCTTGCCAGATCCAGCACGACTTGGCTGTAGCGCCAAAGCCGGCTGGAGCTTTCAGGTTGGGTTGCGGCTTTTGAAGGGGGCTTTTGCGCCGCCACCGGCTCGCCGGTCGAGAAGAACAAAATCAGGCCACCGATTTCCCCCGCCTGCTCCACCCACGGACGGATCTCCCACTTCACCGTGACAGTGGAGCCGTCTGGTCTGGCCAAACCCTCTTCCTGCCATTGCTCCACCGCCCCTGCCAGACAGCGGCGGCCAATCTCTTGCCAGCGTTGAGCAGGGGCGCAGCAGAGGCTTTCTTGACTCTCCCCCCGGACAGAGATCCGCCTTTCCTGAAACTGGGGAAAGACCTCGTAGAAACAGCGACCGGCGATGTCTTGGCCATCTGAGCCGCAATCCGCCAGCCACCGGCGAGACGCCAGCAGGTAGCGCATCTCCCTATCTACCATTGCCACGGCAGTAGGGGTGTGTTCCAAAAACAGCTGGAAGATGTCTGGATTTTGTGGGGCGTACATGGGTCATATCGCGTTTAGATTAGATTTTCTAGTTTAGAATTAGCGCTTAACCGTAAAATTAAGAATTAAAGAGAGGTTTGAAATTTTCCAAAGTTTCGATCCACTCCAATCAGTCAGCCCGATTTTAGAGCGGTCAACATGCCTTTCTCAATCATAGTAAATCGGAGCGTTTGCTCCGGGCTTCGCTGCACCCCCGAGCGGGCGGCGCTGGTTGATTGCTGGAGACGAGTAGGGGCGGGGAAACAGATATTCTAACTCCCAGGGGAAGATCTTGATAAACCCGCTCCCAATAAGGCGCTCTCCCCGTGTTTCTACCGACAACCCGCCCCCTACTGCGGGACAGACCCCAGACAATTATTCGGCGAATCAGGAGCGGTCGCTGGTGACGCCGGTCACTTTTATGGCAGCTTATTATCACTGTTTCCCTATGATTTGCATCACCTGACATAACAGAGGGCGTCACATTCCCTTTATGACGGCGATCGCTGTATATTCAGAAAACATATAACCACCCTGAGAATAGCGGGTTCTGTAAGTTGTCATGGCAGATAAAGTCTTCCTCCCCCAAGTAGCCACTAACTCAACTCAGATCGTGTCACAGCTTAAGAGTGGCCAGCTGCTGGCGCTCGCTCCAGAGCGTCTGGGCGGTCTGATTATCTGCAAGCGCCACCATGCCGAGTTTGCCGGGGCTGGGTCAGCCGTCGGCGGTTTATTCGACCTGACTTGTGTGCGGGTGATTCCGCTCGGCGATGCGGTCTTGGTTCATCCCGAGTCCCGTGAAGCCCGGCAGCAAGCTTATGCCACCAGGCAAAAATGGATTGACCTCACCCAGAAGGCGATTCAGCATGCCGTGCCGCTGTGGCGAGCTCAGGCGATTTTGACGCTGTTTGAGCAGTATTTCGACGCAGAAACTGCCGCCCGGGTGCCTGATGACGTTGTGGCTCTGCTGGCTGCAGTTTTGCCCAAAACTGTGGAAATGGCGCGTCAGTCGGCTCAGGTTTCGGGTGAAAGCAGTGTTAAAAACCGCCGGATCAGTCCCGCAGTGACTGCAGGAAGTTCTAGCTGCGGCGTCAGCCCCACATCATCGAGCTGTTGAAAGTACCGGATTGCCTGGGGGTTGAGGGCAGCCAAACGCTTGCCAATTTCAGGGCCGGTGAATTCTGACTGCTTTCCCCAAATGATGGCTGTTGGCACGCTCAGCTGGCTGATATACAGCGACAAGTCAAAACACAAATCGCCGCGCACAAATGAGAGGGCCGCATATTCGGCATTTGGCTGCAAAGCTGATTCCAGGTAGGCGTCTACAATTTCCTGGTAAACTCGGTCTGCTCGAGCGAATTGTCGGCTTTCCAGGAAGCTTCGGATACCTCCCTCGGTGGCAATGCCGGCACTGTAAAGCAGCCGGTCTAGCACGGGGGTGCCGGCTAGCTGGGCAAAGAAGCTGTTCCTGTAATTTTCCCCAAAGTCGGACAAACCGGCGGGGGATGTGAAAATCAGGGATTTAAATAAATCCGGGCGCTGGATGGCAGCGCGGATGGTGAAGGCACCAGTCAGGGAGGAGGCGATGGCCGTGATGGGCCGGTCGCAGGTTTTCTCAATGAATTCGACAATCGCGGTGATATAGTCCTCAATCTGGTAATTCCGCGTCGGATGCTCGGAGCGCCCCCAACCGATTAAATCTGGTGCTATAATGCGATATTCTGCGGCAAACGCTGGGTAGACTTTCGACCACTCGTAGGCAGACGACCCCCCACCGAAGCCGTGGAGAAAAACTAATGTGTCCAAATTGTCATTACCGGCATCTGTCGGGGTTAGCCACGGTTCCCCAAGGGCGGTGTAGTACACCATTCTGCCGAGAGCGGTGACAGTGGATTGCTGCTCAAAACCTGGTGGGAGAAACATGAACCAACCTCATTGATAGCGCTACAGACGATTTTAGATTTTAAATTTTAGATTGGCTTTTCATCCTGCAACCGCCGGCACCGCCCGCAGGGGCGCGACGCCGCGTGCCCTTGAAAGCGGTTAAACACCCAATTGACTGTCTGCCGCCATCCCGCTCCATTCCGGGCCGGTGCCCGCCCCTCAATGTAAAGGGATTGTAAAGGTTAATTCCATTTTATAAAGATTTGATAAAAACTGGGCCGCGCCCTGAACGTGCTGCTGGGCGCAACCCGGCAGGTTATTTCTGCGCTTCCCGGCGTTCTGACGGTGCCTTGAAGTGCCTGGTGTCAGGGGTTAGGGGGTAGGGGTTAGGGGAAGAGGTGTCAGGTTTCAGGGACAGTCAGCCAAATTTGCAGAAATCGGAGAGAATGGGGTGAGGGGTGACACCCATCAACCATCGAGGCTGCGGCACCGGGCGAGCCCGGTGAGGTGCCATCAGGCCACTCGCTGCAGGGGCTGGAACTTTTGTGATGCTTTTCCTCTCAGAAGTTATCACCAGATCGTCCTGTTGGAGCGAGAGCTAGAAACTAGAAAGTCAAAGGAATTTTAGAATTTTAGATTGGGCGAGTTCAGATTAGCAAAAGCCCCTCTTAAAATGACAAATCCTTACCTCTAAAAAGCGTTTTGTGGCTGGTTTGCTGAATGGGAAACTGTGGGAAGAGGATGTTATGGGAGAACAGTGCAATGTTCAATGTAACGGCTTCAAAAAGCTCGACCAACCTGAACCTGAGATTGATTGGCGATCGCTGCCAGAAATTGTGGCGTCTCCCTTTCGGGAGCGGGCGACAAAAGAGGAGCGCTTATTGGTTAGTGCGCCTGCCTGCGTGCGTTTGGATTTGGAGAATTTGAAATGTTTTGAAGTGGTAGACCGCCAGTTTGAAAAGTGGGGCGTGACCTTCAACAATGCGGTCGCCATTCATCCCTCGAACCCAGCTTTTCCTCCCCACTCTGGCACCACTGTGTTAATCGGAGCCCCCAAGAGTGGCTTTTTGGAAGCCATTTTCGGTCAGCCTGTTCGCTTTGTCAGCGGCTTTGTCACCAGTTCGCGGCGGGCGGTTTTGGTGGCCTACGACGGCGACGCCCAGCCAGTGGCCAGCGCTGAAATCCCCGGCCCCAATCTGGCCGGTTCTGATTCTCTGATTCCCCCCAACGCTCAATTGAGTGTGAGGGCTAAGAATATCTGCCGGGTCACCTTTTTAACTTTTGATGGCCACCTGACTGTGGGCGACTTGAGCTTCGGTTTCTAGTGCTGTGCGCAGCGGCACCTCGTCGTCGTCGGGTGCGGCGTGCCGGCCTCGAACATGGCCCCGCGTGAGCGCCGGTGGATTTTCAGCCCTCGTCCCCAAGACTAATCTTGAGCGTTTCCCATGTGCGCACCCGCTACAGGTATCGTAATATAGCTAGGTACAATCGGCCAATTTTGTGCGAGCCTTTCCGCCCGTCTGCGGTCTGACTCAACCGAAAATAGCTTTCAGCCGTCAGTCTGAGAAGGGACTGCATTCGCCAAGGGCAGCTGCGGGCCTCTGGCCTCCAGCCCCGGAGGACGCCCCTATAAGCTAGTAGCTGACAGCTAACTGTTGGCAGTCTCAGGGATTGCAATCCGCACTCAAAGCGCTTTTCCTTTTCTTTTTGGCAGTAAACAGGTAAGCTAACGTGGCACAGGCGTTATCTCGGTGGCAGCAACTTATCAATGTGATTCAGGAAAAATCGCTTCCAGAATTTAAAGAAGCAACTTTTCAGCAGCTTTCGGGGCACCGCTTCCGGGGACCGGGAGGCTGGCTTTTGGGCCTGACGGCGCTCGTGGCCCTGTTGATCTGGAACTGTCAGCTGCTGGTGGCCACCGGCACCGGCGTGCTGGTGATGTTGGGGGTTTACACTGTGCAGGGGCACTGGAAAGTTATCCAGTCAGAGCTGCGCAAGTTTTTCCGTGGCGCGAACTGGCATCTAGCCACTGCAGCCGGCACCGGCTCAGTGGCAATTCTGAGCACTTACATGGCTGAAACCATCTGGGAACACTCAGAAAGCCACTGGATTGCTGCCGGTGCGATCCTGCAAGGTTTGGGCACGATGGCAATCTTAGTCCTGCTGGCAATGCAAATTATCTCGGGTCAAGCGAGTCGGGATCAAGCTTCCTTCAACGCTCTGGTCACGAATCTGACTGATGCTGACCCCCTCAAGCGTCTGATTGCGGTGCGGCAGCTCACAGATTTAGCAGCCGGCTACCGGTTGGACAGGACTGACCTAAACGCTACCCTCGACTACTTCCGTCTGATGCTGAGTCGGGAGCCCGAACCGCTGGTGAGGGACGCAATCCTCGATGGCCTGCAGGCATTGGACACTACTAAACAGCTCGGTCAAGGCGCTCCACCCCTCTCTGTGCCGGCGGCTAAGAAACGCTCTGCGGCCAAAGTTTTTAAGCGAATTTCTTAGTCAGCCCCTTCCAGCCGTGTGCCGGTGCGGGCACCCGCTCCCGCCCGCACTGCCACCGGCTTTATCGGGACTTACGCATGTTAACGGCACTCAGATGAGAGAGAGGGACAGAGGGGGCAGGTTTCTGCAAAGGCGCTCATACCCCACACCTTCACCTGTTTCGGTTTCGGGGGAGAGCGGGAGCTGTAAGAACGCATGAATGTCGCGTCTCGCAGAAGGCCTGGGCGCATTCTACCTTTACGGAAAGCGCCCGCACTCGGCTGTGTAATTCCTAAAGATGTCAGAAATGAGGCGGAGCTGCCTTAAACTCTCTTGACCACACTTCGGTGGAGCATCCCTTCCCGGCGGCGGGTGCCTAGCTCCCACACTTCTTTGCATCGAGCCGAAAACTCGATACGATCTTGACAGGATTGAGGGGGATAACCCATCAAGGGCTTGTACCCCTCAATCCTGCAGCGGAGGGCGACATGAGATTCTGTTACACTCAAGCACGGAAACAAAGGTAATGTCAGGAGCTAATCCAGCATTCAATTTTGCCCCAACTTCTCCTTCAAATTCAGCAGCAGTTGACAGCCGGCTCACGCAGGCAAGTCCAACTCAGCCCACAGAGGTTAGTCCTGTCGATCGGACTCAAACAGCTGCCAACACTCTTCGAGCGGAGCAAGTCGAGGCTCAAAATTGGGAAGAGTGCGTGCGTCAACTGGGTCAAGAACTACTTCAGGTGCGCCAAGCTAGAGGGATTTCTCTCTCCCAACTTCACTTGCAGACGCTAGTACCGCTCCATCATCTTCAGGCTTTGGAAACAGGCAAAATAGACAAATTGCCACAGGATATCTACGTCCGGGGCTTTATCCGCCGCCTTGGCGATGGTTTGGGGCTTGATGGTGCTCGGATGGCTGCTTCAATACCTGCACGGGTGCCTGTGAATTCTCTGGATTCCTCCAGCCCCCGGAGTGCGTCCTCGTTAGGATTTGCCCTCGGTCAGACTCATTTTTACCTTGCCTATGCAGTCCTGATGCTGGTATCAGTGGGGGCGCTACTTTGGCTGTCCAATCCTGCAACACCAGGTTCAGATTCCAGCCAACTTAGAGATAATACTGTTGAGTTAAATCGCTGACGCTCCCCCACCCGCCTGACGTCGAGGTCGGGGATTCTTGGTTCAGGGAGCCGATTTGCTTTAAATGCGTTTCCACATTCAAAGTAGAAGTCGTCTCTGCCCTGCCCAATTACTTTATAGGGCTGGGGAGCCTTAATATCAACAGATAATATCGTTGCCGGTTGCATTTGATTTAGGATTGAGTGCAAGCCCCTGTGGGATATCAATCGCAGGGGAAAAAGATAAATAATTCCGAGTGCCTAGGTAGTAGGGTGCGTTTGCTTACGGCACCCTGCGATTGATTGAAATCCTAATAATTCAGATGCAACCG